>NZ_JBIVXM010000001.1:476942-545622 GCF_044769205.1 Paenarthrobacter sp. NPDC090520 | reverse complement strand
GCCGAAGACTGGGGCGTCGCCGCGACCGTCTGGTCCGTCACCTCCTGGAACGAACTCCGACGCGACGGACTCGCCGCCGACGAACACGCCTTCCTGAACCCCAACCAAGAAGCACCCACCCCCTTCATCACCCAACAACTCAACGGCCACCACGGACCCGTCATCGCCGTCTCCGACTACATGAAAGCCATCCCCGACCAAATCCGCCAATACATCCCCAACGACTTCGCCTCCCTCGGAGCAGACGGCTTCGGCTTCTCCGACACCCGCCAAGCCGCACGCCGCTACTTCAAAAACGACACCCACTCCATCGTCACCAAAACCCTGCAACTCCTCGCCGCCAAGGGCGAAGTCGCAGCTGACGCAGTGGAAACTGCCATCGGGAAGTACCGGCTCCTGGATGTCAACGCCGGCACCACCGGCGGGGCAGGCGGCGACGCCTAGCCCAGGCTGGGCCACAGCCCACCAAGCACCAACCGCACGGCGGCTTTCACCGAAAGGTGGGGGCCGCCGTCGGGCTTTAACACGGCAGTGCCACACCGCCGCGGTGACCGGCGCAAGTTGTAGCCTTCGCACAAATGGAGCTTGCCCGGGATGCGCCGTATGCTCATTCCATGGCAGAGCCCACCAAGACCACACCCAAGCGCAAGGCAGCAGCAGCGGCAGTGTCGCCGGAAAAGGCCGAAACGCTGCGGCAACTCCGCGCCAACGTGGGGCAATTGTCCACCACCACCATGCGGCAGCTCGAGAAATCGCTCCCGTGGTACAGCCGCTTGAGCTCGGATGAGCGTTCAGCTCTTGGCCTCGTGGCCCAGAACGGCATCGCCGCGTTCGTGACCTGGTACGAGCGGCCCAGTTCGCCGTCCTGGATCCTCACTGACGTTTTTGGCAACGCACCCACCGAACTGACGCGGTCCATCAGCCTTCAAAAAGCCCTGCAGTTGATCCGCATCGTGGTGGAAGTCGTGGAGGACCAGGTACCGGTCATCGCACCGGAACCGGACCAGCCCTCCCTTCGCGAAGCAGTGCTGCGCTACTCGCGCGAAGTCGCGTTCGCCGCCGCCGACGTCTACGCCCGCGCCGCGGAATCCCGCGGGTCCTGGGACACCCGCTTGGAAGCCCTGATTGTGGACGCCATCCTTCGCGGCGAAAACACCGACGCCCTGCGTTCCCGGATCGCCGCCCTCGGCTGGAAAGCGCAGGAGCGCTTCACCGTGATGGTGGGGAACTCGCCGTCGGAACCCAGCGCCAGCTACGTCAGCGAGCTCCGCCGCACGGCCGGGCGCTTCGCGGAAGACGCGTTGGTGGGCATCCAAGGCGACCGACTGATACTGATCCTTGGCGGGGTCCAGGACCGTGACACCGCCTACGTCAAACTCAGTGAGCTTTTCGCCCCCGGTGCAGTGGTCTATGGCCCGGAAGCGGGATCGTTGCTGGAGGCCAGCAGCTCAGCCCAGGCGGCTTTCGCGGGCCTTACCGCTGCCCGGGCGTGGCCCTCGGCGCCGAGGCCGGTAGCGGCGGATGATCTCCTCCCGGAGCGGGTTGTTTCCGGTGACGATGCCGCCAGGCGCTCACTGATCAAGAACATCTACCGCCCCCTCCTCGCCGCTTCCAACGGGCTGGTGGAAACCCTCGGCACATACCTCGAGCTGGGCCATTCACTGGAAGCCACCGCCCGCGAATTGTTCGTCCATGCCAACACCGTGCGCTACCGTTTGAAGCGTGTCTGCGACGTGACGGGCTGGGATCCGCTGCTTCCCAGGGAGGCATTCGTGCTACAAACAGCCCTGGTGGTTGGCCGGCTTTCGGCCCAACCGAAGGCTGCACCCGAGCGTCACGCATCGCGTTCACAGAACTGAACCGTTGTAGACTTCCTACAAACTGACCCAGTGAGCTTGGTGTACCGAAACACCAGTGGATCACGTGGCAATTTGGAAAGCTGGATACGTGCTTGCAATCGTCTGCCCTGGACAGGGCTCCCAGACCCCAGGATTCCTGGCCCCTTGGCTGGAACTCCCCTCCGTTGAAGGCCAGTTGGCCGCCCTGAGCGAGATCGCAGGCATCGACCTCAAGGCCCACGGAACCACCTCCGATGAAGAGACCATCAAGGACACCGCAGTGGCGCAGCCACTGATCGTCGCTGCAGGTTTGGTCGCCGCGAAGTCGTTGTTCGACGTCGAACTCAGCACCCTTCCGGTCATCCTCGCCGGGCACTCCGTTGGCGAAATCACTGCCTCCGCCCTGGCAGGTGTCCTCACCGAAGAGGAAGCCATGACTTTCGTCCGCGAACGTGCCAACAGCATGGCGGCCGCCGCGGCAATCACCCCCACCGGCATGAGCGCCGTAGTGGGCGGCGACCCTGCGGACGTCCTCGCCGCAATCGAAGCCTCCGGCGCAACGCCTGCCAACGTCAACGGCGCAGGCCAGACCGTCGCCGCGGGTACCTTTGAACAACTCAAAGCCCTCGCGGATAATCCGCCCGCGAAGGCCCGCGTCATTCCCCTGAAGGTCGCCGGCGCCTTCCACACCTCGCATATGGCTCCCGCGGTCAGTGCGCTGGAAGCGCTTAAACCATCGCTGGCCCCGCAGGACCCCTCGGTTCCCCTGCTGTCCAACTACGACGGCAAGGAAGTAACCGCAGGTTCGGCGGCCGTCGAAAGCCTTATCGCCCAGGTTTCCCGACCGGTCCGGTGGGACCTCTGCATGGAAAACCTGGTTGAACGGGGTGTCACGGGCGTCATCGAGTTGGCTCCGGCCGGCACCCTTGCGGGCCTCGCCAAACGCGGCATGCCCGGTGTCAAGACCGTGGCCGTCAAGACCCCCGAAGACTTGTCCGCGGCCCTGGCACTGTTCGCTGAATTGGAGGGAGAGGCATGAGCACGCCCACACTGAAGCAAGCTCCCGTCCAGGAGAACACCCGGATCCTGGGCATCGGCGCCTACCGGCCGGATGTCATTGTCACCAACGAGGACGTCTGCCAGTGGATCGATTCCTCCGACGAATGGATCCGCCAGCGCACCGGCATCATTACGCGCCACCGGGCCGCCGAAGGCGTCAGCGTCATCGACATGGCTGAAGGCGCCGCCCGCGAAGCACTCGCCCAAGCCGGCATCGAACCGTCCCAGCTTGGTGCGGTCATCGTCTCCACCGTCACCCACCCCTACGCCACGCCGTCGGCTGCCGCCGCGCTCACCGACCGTTTGGGCGCGACGCCGGCACCCGCCTTCGACATCTCAGCCGCCTGCGCGGGTTACTGCTATGGCGTTGCCCAGGCTGACGCGCTGGTCCGCTCGGGTGCCGCCAAGTATGTCCTGGTCGTTGGTGCCGAGAAGCTCTCGGACGTGATCGACAACCATGAACGCACCATCTCCTTCCTCCTGGGTGACGGCGCCGGCGCCGTCGTGGTCGGCCCCTCCGACACCCCCGGCATTGGACCCTCCGTGTGGGGCTCCGATGGAAGCAAGTGGGACGCCATTGGTATGACCCACTCCCTGGAGGACGTCAAGAAGCTGGGCGAATCCGCCCGTCACTCTGACGAGATCGATGACCCGGCCATCCTTTCGGCCACCCAGGACGTTTGGCCGACACTTCGCCAGGACGGCCAAACGGTCTTCCGCTGGGCTGTGTGGGAGATGGCCAAAGTTGCGCAGCAGGCACTGGATGCCGCGGGTATTGAGGCGGGCGACCTCGCCGCCTTCATCCCGCACCAGGCGAACATGCGCATCATCGACGAGATGGTCAAGAAGCTCAAGCTTCCGGAGACTGTCATGATCGGACGCGATATTGCCCAGGCAGGCAACACGTCCGCTGCGTCGATCCCTTTGGCCACCCACCGTTTGCTTCAGGAAAACCCTGGACTCAGCGGCGGCCTGGCTTTGCAGATCGGATTCGGCGCCGGCCTGGTCTTTGGCGCCCAGGTGGTCGTTCTGCCGTAGTCCTGGACCGGCCTGATGCCCTCCAGCCAATTGAATATGACTTACAAACCCAAGCCGTAACCGCGGTTTGACCCCTTTCCGGCAGCAGCCGGCACAACAAGAAAAGGAGCCGATCATGGCTAGCAACGAAGAAATCCTGGCCGGCCTGGCTGAAATCGTCAACGAAGAGACCGGCCTCGCCACCGAAGCCGTCGAACTGGACAAGTCCTTCACCGAGGACCTGGACATCGACTCCATCTCCATGATGACCATCGTGGTCAACGCCGAAGAAAAGTTCGGCGTCCGCATCCCCGACGAAGAGGTCAAGAACCTCAAGACCGTCGGCGACGCCGTGAGCTTCATCGCCAACGCACAGGCCTAGTCCTGATACCAGCTGTGCCGGGCCAGGGTACGTCATCCTGCGCCCGGCACAGCCGCACTACCGCCCAAAGATTTTCAGCCGCCCCCGCACCAAGCTGCAGCCGGGTCGGCTCATCCGACAGAGAGTGATCGCATGGCACGCAAAGTAGTCATAACCGGTCTGGGGGCCACCACTCCCATCGGCGGCGACGTTCCCACAATGTGGCAGAACGCGCTGAAAGGGGTCTCCGGTGCCCACACGCTCGGGGACGAGTGGGTTTCCAAGTACGACCTCCCGGTCCACTTTGCTGCCAGGTGCTCGACGCCGGCCCTGGAAGTCCTCAGCCGCGTCGAAGCCAAGCGCATGGACCCCTCCACGCAATTCGGCGTCATTGCCGCCCGCGAAGCCTGGGCTGACGCAGGGATCGACGACATCGACCACGACCGCCTCGCTGTCGCTTTCGCCACCGGAATCGGTGGCGTGTGGACCCTCCTGGATGCCTGGGACACCCTGAAGGAAAAAGGTCCCCGCAGGGTGCTGCCTATGACCGTCCCGATGTTGATGCCTAACGGCGTAGCCGCTGCTGTGAGCCTTGACCTTGGTGCGCGCGCTGGCGCCCACACCCCGGTTTCGGCGTGTGCTTCCGGAACCGAAGCCCTCCACCTCGGCCTGGACCTGATCCGCTCAGGCAAGGCAGATGTGGTCATGTGCGGTGGCGCGGAAGCGGCCATCCACCCGATGCCGCTGGCCGCCTTCTCCTCCATGCAGGCGCTTTCCCGCCGGAACGACGATCCCGAGCGGGCTTCCCGCCCCTACGACATCGACCGCGATGGCTTTGTCATGGGCGAAGGTGCCGGTGCTTTGGTACTGGAGGCCGAAGAGCACGCGATCGCCCGCGGCGCACGCATCTACGCAGAGCTTGCCGGAACTTCTGTCACGGCTGACGCCTACCACATCACCGCTCCCGACCCCGAAGGCCTGGGGGCCACCCGCGCCCTGAAAGCCGCCATGTTTGATGGCCGCATCCAGGCCGAAGACGTGGTCCATGTCAACGCGCACGCAACGTCCACTCCTGTCGGCGACAAGCCCGAGTACACGGCGCTGCGGGCGGCCCTTGGCACCCACGTGGACAATGTGGCCGTCTCGGCTACGAAGTCCCAAATGGGCCACCTCCTGGGCGCCTCTGGTGCTGTGGAAGCGGTCCTGACGGTCCTGGCTGTCTACGAGCGCAAGGCACCGGTAACCATCAACCTGGAGAACCAGGATCCGGAAATCCCGCTCGACGTCGTGACGTCAGTGCGTGACCTGCCCGCCGGCGACATCGTTGCCCTCAGCAACTCGTTCGGCTTCGGCGGCCACAACGCGGTTATCGCCGTGCGGAACGCCTAGCAGCCCCCGACGCGAAGCAGGGCCCCACCATTTTCGGTGGGGCCCTGCTTTTTGCTATGGGGTTGGGTGGAGGGCTGCCTAGCCCACTTGGTGCAACCAGCGCACGGGAGCACCCTCGGCCGCATGGCGGAACGGTTCCAGCTCTTCATCCCAGGCTTCGCCGAGGGCAAGGGAGAGCTCATGGTAAACCGCTGAGGGGTCACCTGCGCCGGACTCGTAGGCGTAGCGGATACGGTCCTCGGTGACCATGACGTTTCCGTGGACATCCGTGACTGCGTGGAAGATCCCAAGTTCAGGGGTGTGGGACCAACGGGCGCCGTCCACACCCTGGCTCGGTTCTTCGGTCACTTCATAACGCAGGTGTGCCCAGCCTCGAAGAGCGGACGCCAACTGGGCCCCGGTGCCGGGCTTGCCGGTCCAGGACAACTCAGCGCGGAACATTCCGGGCGCAGCCGGTTGCGGGGTCCACTCAAGATCGGTTCGCTTGTCAACGACCGATCCAATGGCCCACTCGACGTGCGGGCACAGCGCCGTTGGCGCCGAGTGCACGAACAGGACACCGCGGGTTGTTGCAACAGACATTCCATCCTCCATAGCTGTAGGTACGTCTTCCCCAACGACCTCTGCTGGATGGTGCTGTTGACCTTGCGATGACCCGTCAAGACCTTTGTGCAAGCTATTTATTTATCCGCAGCCATTCCCCAAACTGATGAATGCTTTTGCTCGATTCTGGCACAGATTCAACCCTCAACCATAAATTGAAGGTTCGCCCGTGGTGCTTTCATTTTGCCGTACACCTTCGTTTTCCGCCAGTGCAGGTAATGCGCCCGCGTCTGTGCCGGCATTTTGCCGTCATTCAAGCGCGCGGATGCGCCTGTTGATAACTCTTCCGCAGCCTGTCCACAGAAACGTGGGTGTAGATCTGGGTGGTGGCCAGGCTGCTGTGACCCAGGATTTCCTGGACTGCACGGAGGTCCGCCCCACCATCGAGCAGATGTGTGGCAGCACTGTGGCGCAGAGCGTGGGGTCCGGTGGCCGAGGTATCTCCCAGTGCCTTCAGGAGTGCGCCCACCACGCTCCTGACTTGGCGGGGATCCACCCGGTTCCCCCTGACGCCGAGGAACAGCGCAGGACCACTGCCGGAGGTCACCACCTCAGGCCTGCCCTTGCGCAGCCAGTCATCGAGTGCCACGGCAGCCGGGACGCCGAAGGGAACCGTCCGCTCCTTGTTTCCCTTGCCCAGGACCCTGAGTGTGCGCCGGTCGGGATCGACATCATCGATGTCCAATCCCACCAGCTCGCCGACGCGTACGCCTGTTGCGTAGAGGAGTTCCACCATGGCGCGGTTGCGGACCGCCATGGGGCCTCCCTGGACGGCTGCTTCTCCGAGGTCACTGACCATCCTGGTGACTTGCTGTTCCTGCAGGACTCCGGGCAGTGTCTTGGCGCGTTTGGGGGCCTGGAGCCGCAGGGCAGGGTCCTTGGCAATGAGTTCCTCCCGCAGGGCCCACTTGGTGAAGGAACGTGCGGTGGCGGCGCGGCGCGCCAGGGTGGTCCGGGCCAGCCCGGACTCGCTTTGGGCACCAAGCCACCGCCTGAGCGTCCCCAGCTCCAGCTGTGGCAGTTCCGCCACCCCTTCCGAGGCCGCGAACCCCAGCAGGCTGTCGACGTCGGACAGGTACGCGCGGACGGTGTGCCCGGAGCGCGCCCGCTCCGCCCGCAAGTACCGTTCGAATCCTCCGGCGGCCTGCATCAAGGCTTCTGGCAAAGTTTCTCGGTCCACCCTCCAACTGTGCCAGACAGCGCCGTGTTTGAAGCGCAGGACAAAGCCCTTCGCCGAGGCAGGTCACGCGCCCCGCTTCCGTTTCCAGGCGCTTCTCTCGCAGCCGGCCAAGCCCAGGAGTTCCAAACGCCCCAACCCGGCCCTGACTGCATCGGGACTGAGTCCGGCAACGACGGCGAGCTTCTCCACCGAGCTGCCTGAACGCAACGGCAGGGCGTCCAGGAGGATGAGATCCTCGAGCGACAAGCCGTCGTGTGGCTGGTTAGGCCCTTCTTTGTCCCCGGCCAACTGTTCGCCGCTCCGGCCGGACAGTTCGGCGATCTCGCCGACGTCCGTCACGCAAACGGCGCCGCCGTCGCGCAGCAGGCGATGGCAGCCTGCCGAATTGGCGCTGTGGATGGAGCCCGGGACTGCGGCCACCACTCGTCCAAGGGTTTCGGCATGGTGGGCGGTGTTCAGCGCTCCCGATCTCCACCGGGCTTCCACCACCACCGTGACCGAAGCCAAGGCGGCAATGATGCGGTTGCGTTGCAGGAACCTGTATCGGGTGGGGGCCGAGCCCGGGGGCACTTCGGCCATCACGGCCCCCTGGTTGGCGACTGCCCTCAGGAGGTCCTCGTTGCCTGCCGGGTAGAAGCGGTCCACTCCCCCGGCCATGACGGCGATGGTGGGGATGGCCGCCGCCCCGCCATTAAGGGCCCCCCGGTGCGCATGGGCGTCGATCCCATACGCACCGCCCGAGACCACCGTGAAGCCCCGCTGGGCCAAGCCATAGGCGAGGTCTCCCGTCACCGCTGCACCATAGCTGGTGCTGTCCCGCGATCCCACCAACGCGATGCTCTGCCGTGTTGGAGCGACAGGCTCTTCCTGTCCCCGCCACCAAAGGCACAGCGGTTCCTGCAAACCGAGGTCCGCCAATTGACCGGGCCATAGCTCATCTCCGGGAACAACCACACGCCCGCCGAGCCGTTTCATGGTTTCCAGGTCACGTTCCGGTGCAAGATCCGCGACCCTGGGCGCCCATCGGCGCAGGCTCGCACCCAGTCCCGGCCACGAGGCCAGGTTCCCGTCCTGCGACAGCAGTACCGTGACCTCACGCTCGACTGCAGCGCCCGCAGTCAGCTCACCGGTTGCGATACCCAGCGCGTCCAAGGCGCCTACGGCATGAACCAGTGCCAGTCCCACCGAATCCTGAGGCTCCATCAGGCGCGACAGCGCCGCCCTGGCAATCCGTTCCCTGTCCATGTTTCCCACTACGCCCAAGGCTTGCTTCCTTCCAGGAGTTTCCGCGTGATCAGGTTGTTGCATTCGTTTGCCGGAGGCCCAGGGCCTGTCCGATGTGGTCAGGGTGCGGCGAGTCGCTTTGGTCCAGGTCCGCGAGGGTCCAGGCCAGGCGGAGCACCCGGTCATAGCCCCGTGCTGTGAGGAGGCCACGTTCCAGGGCAGTATCGAGGACCCTGGTTGTTCCTGGACCCAGCCGCAGGTCACCCCGGAGGATGCGGCCGGGGACCTGGGAGTTGGTTTCGAAACCGAGGGGGCCGAGACGGCACGATTGGCGGTTCCTGGCCGCGGTCACGCGTCGGGCCACCACGCCGGTGGATTCCTCGCACCCCGTCTTTCCGAAATCGGCCAACGACACGCGTTCCACTTGCAGCTGGATGTCCACCCGGTCCAACAACGGTCCGGAGAGCCGGCCAAAGTAGCGTCGCCGCATCATCGCCGTACAACTGCACTCCATTCCCTTGCCTGAGGCCTTGCCGCACGGACACGGGTTGGCGGCGAGGACGAGCTGGAAACGGGCAGGATAAGCAGCCGTGCCGGCCGATCGGTGGATGACCAGTTCCCCACTCTCCAGCGGCTGCCGCAAGGCGTCCAGGACACGTCGTTCAAACTCCGGCGCCTCGTCAAGGAACAGGACGCCACGGTGGGCACGGGAGGCCGCTCCTGGCCGGGGAAGCCCGGAGCCTCCGCCAATGACGGCTGCCGGTGTGGCACTGTGGTGCGGATTCTCAAAAGGAGGCCGGCGGATCAGCCGGACCGCGGATGATCGGATGGCAGCGAGTGAATGGATGGCAGTGACCTCCATGGATGCCGTGTCAGACAAGTCCGGAAGCAGCCCGGGCAGCCGCTCCGCCAGCATGGTCTTTCCCGCACCCGGTGGACCCGTCAGCAGCATGTGGTGTCCGCCTGCCGCAGCAACCTCCAGTGCCCGGCGGGCTCCAGCCTGCCCCGCCACGTCCCGGAGGTCCGGTACCGGCTCTTCCAGGAACTCCTCGTCTTCCGCGGTGTCGTCACCGGCGGGATCGTAGTCCAGGACCAGGTTCTTGGGGTCCGCTCCGAAGTCGTAGGCCAGCCGTGCCAAGGTCTTGTACCCCCTGACGCTGGCACCCGGCACCAGCCTGGCCTCCGCGACGTTGGCTTCCGCAACCACGATCTCCGGAAAGCCTGCGTCAACGGCAGCCATGACGGCAGGGAGGATTCCACGGACAGGGCGCAGCCGTCCGTCCAGCCCCAGCTCCGCAATGAAAACCGTGCCACTGATGGAACGGATGTCCTCGGCCGCACGAAGGACGGCCATGGTGATGGCGAGGTCGAATCCCGATCCACGCTTCGGCAAGGAGGCCGGGATCAGGTTCGCCGTGATCTTCCGCCTGCTGAGGGGAATTCCGGAGTTCTGCGCGGCAGAACGTATCCGTTCCTTCGCTTCATTGAGGGAGGCGTCCGGCAGGCCGAGGATCACAAAGGCCGGGAGTGTCTGGCCGATGTCCGCCTCGACCTCGACGATGTAGCCGTTGAGGCCCACCAAGGCTATGCCGTAGCTGCGTCCAACGGCCATCAGCCAACACCCTGGAGATGCTCAAGCTGCGGTTCGCCGGCGCCATCATGGATCACGCCCACAACATCGATCCGGCGTCCCAGAGAGGGGAGCCCATGCTCGCGCACCCACCGTGTTGCGAGCCGGTGCAGCCGCGCGAGTTTCTCCGGACCCACCGCTTCGAAAGGATGGCCATAGGCCAGGCTGCGCCGCGTTTTCACCTCCGCGACTACGAGGGTTTTCCCGTCCAGGGCAACAATGTCCACCTCACCCTCGGAGCACCGCCAATTGCGCTCCAGGACCTGCATGCCCTGGTCTTCAAGGAACGCGGCGGCCAGGGCCTCGCCTTCCCGGCCAAGAATGTCTTTTGCTCGCATGAGCACCACCTCCGCTTCCAGCATCGCGGCTGGTTTCCGGCGGAGGCAGGCTCAGTCCACGCTATGTGGGAAACGCTGGCAAGGCGGGTGGTGTGGAGGAATAGTGCAACGGCAAAGGCCTAGTTGCCGAGATCTCCCAGATCGCCATCCTTGGGCAGGGCAAGATCCTCATTGCGCGGGAGTTCCTCGACGTTGACGTCCTTGAACGTGATCACCCGGACGTTCTTCACGAAGCGTGCCGAGCGGTAGACATCCCACACCCAGGCATCCTGCAGCGTGAGGTCGAAGTACACTTCCCCGTCCGCGCTCCGGGCCTGAAGATCCACATGGTTGGCCAGGTAGAAGCGCCGCTCGGTTTCGACAACGTAGCTGAACAACCCGACAACGTCCCGGTATTCACGGTAGAGCTGAAGCTCCATGTCGGTTTCATAGTTCTCAAGGTCTTCGGCGCTCATGGTTCCATCTTGCACCATTCACCGGACGCGAAGCGCCACTTATGGGTTTGGCGCATCTGCCAGGCTTAGGCGTCGCCGGGGCCGGTCAAGTGCCAACTGGTGCGGTGGTAGGCACTCGGTCCTTGCACCCGGATGACCTCCCGGTGCGCGGCAGTGGCGTAGCCCTTGTTCTCGTTCCAGCCGTAGGCAGGGAGTTCGGAGTGCAGGTCCACCATGATCCGGTCGCGGGCCACTTTCGCCAATACGCTGGCCGCAGCGACACTCAAGCAGCTCATGTCGGCTTTGATGCGCGTATGGACGGGAGCCTCACACGCCGGCACGTCCGGAGCAGCGTCGAAGAGGGACGCTTGGACCTCTGGTGACAGCCAGTTGTGGCTGCCGTCCAGCAGCACAATGTCCGGGGTGACGCCGCCAGCCAGGATCTCGAACCAGGCGCGTGTGCCAGCGAGCCGGAGCGCCGCGATGATGCCGATCTCATCGATTTCCTTCGACGAGGCATGGCCCACCGCACTGGCAACGGCCCATTCCCGAACAAGTGGTTCAAGGCGGTCCCTGTCCTCAGGCTTGAGGAGTTTGCTGTCCCGGACGTCGGCAAGCAAGCCATGGTCCTGAAGGTCCACCACGGCAATTCCGACGCTGACAGGACCGGCCAAAGCACCCCTGCCGACCTCGTCCACTCCGGCCAGGAGCCGGGCACCGGACGCAAGGAAAGACCGCTCGACGTCCAGGGTGGGGAATCCCACCACGGTCTTGGGCTTCTTCTTGGCGGCGGCTTTGGCCTTGGGTGCGGCCGTGGTCTTGGTTCGGGTCGGAGCAGTTGCCATTTACTTTCCCGGAGTGGCGGCAGGTACGTTCTTGAAGACATCCGGGTAATTGTCCAGCACGGTCCATCGGTTGATGGGCCATGCTATGACCGTTGCCTTGCCTTCCACATCTTCAATGTTAACGAATCCACCATTGATTTCCTGGTGGCTGCGCGAATCAGCGGAGTGGTTGCGGTTGTCTCCCATGACCCAGACTTTGCCTTCGGGAACAACCACGTCGAACTGCTCCGGCCTGGGGACTTCGGCCGGGTTGATGTATGTTTCGTCCAGCGGCACGCCGTTGATGCTCAAGCGGCCACCTGCGTCACAGCACGTCACATGGTCTCCAGGGAGGCCGATAACCCGCTTGACCAGATGCTGCTCATTGTCGTCGGCCATCAAGCCTACAAATTCGAGGCTGTCACCCACCCAGTCCATGGGGCCCGCGGGCTTCTTTTCCACCGGGGTCAACCATCCCTGCGAGTCCTTGAAGACCACAACATCCCCGTGCTGAAGGTCGAAGGGTCCGGGCACCAGGAGGTTGATGAAAATGCGGTCGTAGACATCCAGCGTGTTCTCCATCGATTCCGACGGAATATAGAACGCCCGGAACAGGAATGTCTTCAACAGGAAGGACAGCACCAGGGCGATGGCCACCACCGTGGCGATCTCCTTGAGCCACACCAGGAGGACGTTCGAACGCTGTTGGGGTTCCTCCTCCCCGTTGGCGGCAGCACCGCCGTCGGACTCGCCACCGTGGTCGGTCGCGGACTCGCCGGCGTTGCTGGTTCCGTCCAAGAGCCGAGCGTCGTCGTCGTGCCCCTCGGGATTGTCAGGAACTCTGTCCGGCATTTACTGTCCGTTCTTCGATGGGTCGGCCTGCTCGGAGCGAGGCATCTCTGCAAATCTATCAAGTGGCCAGATGATCTGGACCGGTCTCCCGATAACCCGGTCCAGGGGCACCATTCCCCCGCCGGGTGCCCCCAGCAGGCCGCGCGAATCCGCCGACCGTGAACGGTGGTCACCCATGAGCCAGAGGCGGCCCTCGGGCACCACTACGTCGAACTTTTGCTTGCTGGGTTCGTCTCCCGGGTAAACATAGGGTTCCTCAAGTACCTGACCGTTCACTGTGAGCCGCCCGGAGGCGTCGCAGCACTGGACGTGGTCGCCAGGCAGTCCGATGACGCGCTTGACGTAGGTGGTGTCACTGCCCGTGAGGCCGAACCACTGGCCGGCAGCATCCACGGCGTCCACCAGAGGGCCTTTTCCACTGCTCAAGGGAGCGAACGAACCGCGGCCATCAAAGACAACGACGTCCCCCTGGCGGATGGGTGCCGAACCAAAAGCCGTCCGCGAGACGAGGATCCTGTCCCCCGTTTCCAGCAACGGTTCCATGGACTCCGAGGGGATGAAGTAAACGTCGATCCACAGGGACCGGACCAAACCACTGATGGCTACCGCAAGCACCAGTGCAAGCAAAACAAAACGCCAGCCCTGTCTCCGGGGCTGGCGTTCTGCTGTGTCCATGATTCGTATCCCTGGTGCGTTGCGGATTGCTCCGGAACCCCGGGCACGAATCCTGGACCCGTTGCGTAAGTTGGTGGACTTACTTGGCGAAGTCGCGCTTTTCCTTGATCTTCGCAGCCTTACCACGCAGTGCACGCATGTAGTAGAGCTTGGCGCGGCGGACGTCACCCTTGGTGACGACCTCGATCTTGTCGATGATCGGGGAGTGTACCGGGAAGGTACGCTCTACACCGACACCGAAGGAAACCTTGCGTACGGTGAAGGTTTCGCGAACGCCGTCACCCTGGCGGCCCAGGACGAAACCCTGGAATACCTGGACACGGGAGTTCTTGCCTTCAATGATGTTGACGTGAACCTTGAGGGTGTCGCCCGCGCGGAACTCCGGAACATCGCTGCGCAGCGAGGCTGCATCTACGCTATCGAGGATATGCATTAATCCACTCCTGGTGAACGCCACAGGTCATTCACTTTGGGTCACGGCGGACAAGCCCGGGGCACGGTGGCCCGCGGAAATTTCCGCCGAAGATTCATCGTGGCCGGCTTCGCCACTGATTGGCGTCGCCGGTTGTCCGACTGTTGGTCAAGCTCCCCCTGTGGCAGGTGCCAGCCCAGTAGACACAAGGGTTAATTCTGCCACATGCGGCAGAATCCGGCCAATCACCGGGTGGAATGCACGACGGCGGTCAGCGGCTTTCGTCGTCGTCAGCACCGCGGGCACGGAGGCGGCCATCCACGACGTCGTACCCCAGGTCCGCGAAGGCAGCGCGATCGGCGCGGAGCAGGCCTGACGCGTCGAACTCCGCCAGGAGGTCCGGCCGGCGTTCAGCGGTACGGCGGTATTGCTCGTGCCGCCTCCACTGGGCGATCTTGCCGTGGTTGCCGCTCAGGAGAATCTCCGGGACGTCGAGGTCCCGCCACGAGGACGGCTTGGTGTACACCGGATATTCGAGAAGGCCGTCGGAGTGCGACTCTTCCACGAGCGACTCCGGGTTGCCCACTACCCCCGGCAGCAGCCGTCCGATCGCTTCAACCATGGCCAGCACGGCCACCTCGCCACCGTTGAGGACGTAGTCGCCCAGGCTGACGGGCCTGACGGTGAAATGGTCGCGGGACCAATCGATGACCCGCTCGTCGATTCCTTCGTACCGCCCGCACGCGAAGACGAGCTGCTCTTCCTCGGCAAGCTCATAGGCCAACGCCTGCGTGAACCGTTCCCCTGCGGGCGACGGCACAATGAGGACAGGCTTCGCAGCGCCACCCTGCGCTACGGATTCCAAGGCTTGCGCCCATGGTTCGGGCTTCATGACCATGCCCGCGCCACCACCATACGGGCTGTCGTCCACGGTGCGGTGGCGGTCTGTGGTGAACGAGCGGAGATCGTGCACGTTCAGCTCCAGGATGCCGTCCTGGCGGGCCTTCCCAATGAGGGAGAGTTCCAACGGAGCAAGGTACTCCGGGAAAATACTGACGACGTCGATCCTCATTCAGGAGACTCCCCGTTGGCTTCTCCTGCTGAATCGTCGTTGATCTCAAACAGGCCGGCCGGAGGGGTGATGAGGATGTAGCCTTCCTCAATGTTCACTTCGGGAACGATCTCGTCCACGAAGGGGATCAGGATCTCCTTGCCATCCTGGCCCTCCACTACCAGGAGGTCCTGCGCGGGCATGGTGTTCAGCGCCGCTACCTTGCCTACGGTGTGGTTTCCCACCCGGGCCTGCAGGCCAACGAGTTCGTGCTCGTACCAGCCCTCTTCGGCGTCCTCGTCGAGGTCTTCGGTCTCGATGAAGAGCTTGGCGCCGCGGATGAGTTCGGCCGCGTTGCGGTCCGCAATCTCATCGAAGCCGAGGAGCAGGATCTCCTTGTTCCAACGCGCGCTGCGGACGGTGAGCGGTCCTGAGGAAGCGGGCTCCACCAGGAATTCCGTGCCGGCCACAAAGCGTTCGGACGGAGCATCGGTCAGCACCTGGACTGTGACTTCGCCGCGGATGCCATGGGGTTTGCCGATCCGTGCCACCTGGAGCTGCATGGGTTCCTCTGAATTCTGGTTTGACCGCAGGCCGGATGGCTGCGGCAGCTGGATTGTTCGATAAAGCAATCCGGCCCCTCCACCATATTCGGTGAAGGGGCCGGACCTAAGGCAAATGATGCTGAGCGCGTTACCGGCGACGGTCGGTGTCGACGACGTCGACCCTGACCTGATCGCCACCAGCCAAAGCTGCAACCACCGTGCGCAAGGCACGGGCGGTGCGTCCCTGGCGGCCGATTACCCGGCCGAGGTCGTCCTGGTGAACGCGCACCTCGAGGGATTCCCCGCGGCGGTTGTTCTTGGCACTGACCTTGACGTCCTCAGGACTGTCAACGATCCCACGGACCAGGTGCTCGAGCGCTTCTGCCAGCAAGTTACTCAGCCTCGGTGGTCTCTGCTTCAGCCTCGGCCGGAGCCTCGGCTTCGTCCTTCTTGGCCTTCTTGGTGATGGCTTCCGGAATGATGACGGAACCCTTCTCCGGAGCCACGAAAGCTTCCTTCGGAGCCTTGGTCTTCAGGGTGCCTTCCTGGCCAGGCAGGCCCTTGAACTTCTGCCAGTCACCGGTGATCTTGAGGATCGCAGCAACCTGCTCAGTGGGCTGGGCGCCAACGGAAAGCCAGTACTGGGCACGCTCGGAGGCGACCTCGATGTACGACGGCTCTTCGGTGGGGTGGTACTTGCCGATTTCTTCAATGGCACGGCCATCGCGCTTGGCGCGGGCATCCATGACGACAATGCGGTAGTACGGTGCGCGCATCTTACCGAAGCGCTTAAGGCGAATCTTTACGGCCACTTTTGTGGTCACTCCTGTTTCTGAAACGAGGGTGAACCCGAGGTTCTGCACCCGTGGGGCGGGCCATACTAAGGGGTTCGAAGGACAAGATACGTGCACGGAGAGAGGGGCCGCACCGATCGAGTACCTGTCCATTGTGCCAGATGGGACGCGCAATTACGACTTGGCCGGTCCAGCCCGGTGTGCCGTTGCCCACACACCGGCAACGGCACAAGGTGGTGAAAGGATCAGCCAACCGACCAGACGTAGAGTCCGGCCCGGTCCGCGTTCTCCACATCCGTGGCCAGCGCGGCGAGCTGCTGGACGTAGCCACGGGATGCGGTTGCGTCGAACGGCATGTCATCCTGCTCCGCCCAGGCGGCTGCGACGTCATCCAGGACATTGCCGTCGCCCTCGCTTTCATAAGTGAGGAGTTCGGCAAGCGCGCGCACCATGGCCTCGGGGACGCCCAGGAGCGCGTCGCTGGTGACGTCCACCAACGCCAGCTCGTAATCGGCGCCGGCAGCATGCACAGCCTGCCCGGCAAGATCGCCCAGTTGTTCAACTTCGAAATCAGTGATGCCATCGATCCGGACGGCGGACCCGGCGACGTCGGCGCCGCCTTCGAGGGCCGCGGCCCGCTTAAGTGCTTCGTCGTGGGTGGCTGCAAAAATTTCGGCAAAGCCCATGGGAACTACTCTCATTCCGTCGTGCTGACAAGTCGCGGAAACGGACCCGCAGGCTCCCTTCCCGCCACTGCCCAGCCTAGTGCAGCCGGCACCCGACGGGCGCGACACGCCCTTAGCGGACGGCAACCCGCAAGTGGTTCCGCCAAGGGTCTTCGAAACGCAGTTCCTTCCCGGTGTGGTGGCTCTGCAGCCCGGCGACCTTGAGGCGGTCAGCCAGGGCCTGCACGTCGTCGTCTCCAGGGACTTCGATCAACACTTCACCGAGGCCCAGGGTGTCGCGGCGCGGTCCTGCGCCGCGGCTGTTCCACACATTCATCGCCATGTGGTGGTGGTATCCGCCGGCCGAAACGAACAGCGCCTGGCCATGCCACCCGGCCGTCCGCTCGAAGCCGAGGGTGTCCACGTAGAACTTCTGCGCCGTGGCCACGTCACCCACCTGCAGGTGGACATGCCCGATCCCCGCGCCGGCCCGGGCCTGTCCGGTCACAGCCTCTTCACTCAGGTACTGCTGGAGGTAGGCCTGCGGCGGAAGCGCCACGTTATCCATCACCACGTTCTTCCCGTCCCACTGCCAGACCTCGCGGGGCTTGTCGTAGTACAGCTCGATGCCATTGCCTTCGGGATCGGTGAAATAGAAAGCTTCGCTCACCAAATGGTCCGCGCTGCCAACGAAGGCCCGCGGCTCGTACTGCGCGGCGGTCGCAATCGTGGCGGCCAAAGACGGCTGGTCTTCGAAGAGGATTGCCGTGTGGAAGAGGCCCGCCTCGCCCCGACCGGGGATCTGAAGGCCGGCAGCGGGGGCAAGGTGGACCACAGGCTTGCCCAAGCGGCCCAAATACACTCCGCCGTCCTGCTCCGCTACCACCTGGAGACCCAGGGCGCGCTGGTAGTAGTCGCTCATGACTTTCATGTCGCCGACCTTGAGCATCACCGTGCCCATGGTGAGTTCGGCAGGCAGCAGGTCCTGGGTGGATGAGGTGGTCATATGAAACTCCCGGTAATGAAGGTGGCCGCTGTTCGGCGCGTTCTACTTATCTAAATTACTTGAAGCTTCAATTTATTCCTAGCGGATCACCGTTCCACGCAACACCACACTCTTCAGCTTGTGGACTGTGGCCAGCTCCTGCCGCGGATCAGCAGCGCAAAGCACGACGTCGGCACTCGCGCCTTCGCTGATGGCGTCGGCTCCCAGCCACTCACGGGCGCCCCAAGTGGCAGCGTTGAGCACAGCGGCAGGCGGCAGGCCGGCGTCGTGCAGTTCCTGCATTTCGTCCGCGATACGGCCGTGGTTGATGACGCTCCCGGCGTCCGTACCCGCGTAGACGGAGACTCCTGCTTCGAAGGCCTCCAGGACGCGTTCGCGGCGCCGCTCCCACAGGGCAGTCATGTGCTGCGCATAGTCGGGGAACTTGGGCCTTGCTTGTGCGGCGATGTCCGGAAAAGTAGCGATGTTCACCAGCGTGGGGACGATCGGCACCTGCTGCTCCACCAAACGGGGCACATGCCGCGGCAAGAGACCGGTAGCGTGCTCGATGCAGTCAATGCCGGCGTCGAGCATCTGGTCCACGGTGTCTTCGGCGAAGCAGTGCGCGGTCACGCGGGCCCCTTCGTCGTGCGCAGCGGCAATGGCATCCTTGACCACGGCGGCAGGAAATGACGGGGCGAGGTCTCCAACGCCACGGTCTATCCAGTCGCCCACCAGTTTGACCCAGCCATCGCCGGCGCGGGCTTCCTTGCGCACTGTCTCCACCAGCTCTTCGGGCTCCACCTCGTGGCCCAGGCCTCGAAGATAGCGGCGGCTCCGCGCGATGTGCCGCCCTGCCCGGATGAGCCGCGGGAGATCTTTGCGCTGCTGGACCCAACGGGTATCGCTGGGTGAACCGGCGTCCCTGATCAGCAGCGTGCCGGCGGCGAGGTCGGTTTGCGCCTGGGCCAAGGTGGTCGCCTCATCCACCGATCCGCCCGGACCGAGGCCGATGTGGCAGTGGGCGTCCACGAAACCCGGGAGGACCCAGCCATCCAGCACGGCGTCCGGCCGGGCCGCGGGCCGGATGAACGTCAGCAGGCCATCCACGGACCATAGCCCCCGGCGCTCGTCCTCGGCTCCGAGCAGCACGGGACCGGTGAATTCGATGATGTTCGCCATGGCAAAAGCCTAGTGCTCCCCCACGAGCCACGCCCTGCCGGATGGCTTGTGACTGGGACCACCCAGGGAGCTGTGGTAGCTTCGTCTACGACCACACGGGGGCCCTTGCAGGGGCTGAGATCGGACTGAGGCAGTCTGCGACCGTTGAACCTGTCCGGGTAATGCCGGCGAAGGAAGTGAGTAATCCTTGAGCACCACAGAAACACAGCACAGCCCTGCCCAAAACCAGTCTGCTACGGCAGAGGAGACGGTCACGCAGTCGCTGAAGTCCCATTCGCTGGCCTGGCTGGAAGATCCCCGCCACGGCATCCGCGTACCGGTCACCGAAATCGCGTTGGAACCATCGCCGAACGGCCAGGCCAACGCTCCCTTGCAGGTGTACCGCACCGCCGGGCCAGGCAGCGACCCGGTAGTGGGCCTGCGTCCTTTCCGGCAGCCCTGGATTGAAGAACGCAGGGACACGGAAAGCTACAGCGGCCGCGAACGCAACCTGCTCGACGACGGCAAGTCGGCTGTCCGCCGCGGGGCGGCCTCGGCGGAATGGAAGGGTGCCCAGCCCGTTCCCCTCCGCGCCATCGAAGGCAGGACCGTCACGCAAATGCACTATGCCAAGCAAGGCATCGTGACCCCGGAAATGCGCTTTGTGGCGCTGCGGGAAAACTGCGACGTCGAACTGGTTCGCAGCGAAGTAGCGGCCGGCCGCGCCATCATCCCGAACAACATCAACCACCCTGAGTCCGAGCCGATGATCATCGGCAAGGCGTTCCTGGTGAAGATCAACGCCAACATCGGCAATTCAGCCGTGACCAGCTCCATCGCCGAGGAAGTCGACAAGCTGCAGTGGGCCACCCAATGGGGCGCAGACACCGTCATGGACTTGTCCACCGGTGATGACATCCACACCACCCGCGAGTGGATCATCCGGAACTCCCCCGTTCCCATCGGCACCGTTCCCATCTACCAGGCGCTGGAGAAGGTCAACGGCGAAGCCAACAAACTCACCTGGGAGATCTTCCGTGACACGGTGATTGAGCAGTGCGAACAGGGCGTGGACTACATGACGATCCACGCGGGGGTCCTCCTTCGCTACGTTCCGCTGACGGCCAACCGGGTGACGGGAATCGTTTCGCGTGGCGGCTCCATCATGGCGGGCTGGTGCCTGGCCCACCACGAGGAGAACTTCCTCTACACCCACTTCGATGAGCTGTGCGAAATCTTCGCCAAATACGATGTCGCGTTCTCGCTCGGTGACGGACTGCGTCCCGGTGCCACCGCCGACGCCAACGATGCCGCGCAGTTCGCCGAGTTGGACACCTTGGCCGAACTGACCCAGCGTGCATGGGAGTACGACGTCCAGGTCATGGTGGAAGGGCCGGGGCACATCCCGTTCCACCTGGTCCGGGAGAACGTGGAACGGCAGCAGGAATTGTGCAAGGGCGCCCCGTTCTACACCCTGGGACCCCTCGTGACGGACGTCGCGCCCGGCTACGACCACATCACCTCGGCCATTGGAGCCACGGAGATTGCCCGCTACGGCACGGCCATGCTGTGCTACGTGACTCCCAAGGAACACCTGGGCCTGCCCAACAAGGACGACGTCAAGACAGGTGTGATCACGTATAAGATCGCAGCCCATGCCGCGGACCTCGCCAAGGGACATCCCGGTGCGAACGAACGCGACGACGCCCTCTCCAAGGCGCGCTTCGAATTCCGTTGGCGGGACCAGTTCGCCTTGTCCCTGGACCCGGTAACCGCGGAATCCTTCCACGACGAGACGCTTCCGGCCGAACCGGCCAAGACGGCACACTTCTGCTCCATGTGCGGACCCAAGTTCTGCTCGATGCGCATCAGCCAGGACATCCGGGATGAATACGGTTCTGCCGAAGCCCAGGCAGCGATTGCGGACATGTACAGCGGCATGCGGGAAAAGAGCCAGGAGTTCCTCGCGGCAGGAGGCAAGGTCTACCTGCCCGAGCTGCAGGTGCCTGCAGGGTCAGGACGCGCGAACTGAGCTGGCCCGCCCAACCTCGGCGATGAACTTCCGGATGATCCGGTCTCCATCCGCCGAGTCCTGGGGCCGGTGCCCTCCCGCCGCCGCGCAGCGGAGGGCACCGGTTTCCTGCAGATATGCTGCGATCTCCTCGTAGAGCGGTTCCCAACCGCCTGTGAGGACCAAGGTAGGTACTCCCGGAACGATGTGCAGTTGCGCTTCCCACGGGGGTGCCTGCAGCCGCAGCCTCTTGGCGGAACGCCTGGCCTCGGGTGTTTCCTGCCCGCCGGCCTCGGCAGAAAAGGCGCGCCGGAAGTATTCGCGTTCGTAGTCGGCGTCGTTCAGTTGGTTCCGGATCTCGAAAAGCGGTTCCATGAGGGCACGGTGTGAAGCCGTGGCGGGCAACTCCGCTGTCAAGGACAGGCACGCAGGCTCAACAAGGACCAGGGAATGCACCAGGTCCGGGCGCTCCACCGCCGCAAGCATGGCGGAGATGGCGCCTTGCTCGTGTGCCACCACGTGCCCACCGCCGGAGCTGGCCAGCGAATCAAGCAGGATTGCGACGTCGGCAGCCACATCCGATTCCTCGGGTTCCGCCACGGGGTGGAACCCGTGGCGGCGCAGGAACAGGGCGTCGTAGTCCAAGGCCATGCCATGTTGCTTCGGCCACGCCGCCGCGCCGAAACTGCCCAATCCATGGACAAAAACTACGCGCTGCTTGTGCATTGGATCAGCCTATTCCCCGGCACCGACATCCAACCGGCCGGCAGTTGGGCTGGACCTGGCTACTTGCCCAGGAACTTGTCGAAGCCCTTGGGCAGGTTCAGCGAGGACGGATCGAAGTCCGCAGCACCCTGGCCGAAAGCGGCGCCCTTCGGTGCAGAAGCCGCTGCGGCCCGCTTTGCCTCGGCATCGCGCAATTCCTGCGCGGCCTTGGCCGGGTTGCCGGAACGTGCCTTCTTCTTGGGCGCGTTCTTGCCGCCCTTGCGGCCGCCACCGGGGCCACCCAGACCTGGCATCCCGGGCATACCCGGCATGCCTCCACCCTGGGCAAGCTTCTTCATCATTTTCTGGGCCTGGCCGAACCGCTCCAACAGGCCGTTGACCTCGGACACGTGGACACCGGAACCCCGGGCAATACGGGCCCGCCGCGAACCGTTGATGATCTTGGGCGCAACGCGCTCGTGCGGAGTCATGGAACGGACAATCGCCTCGACGCGGTCTATCTCACGCTCGTCGAAGTTCTCCAACTGCTGGCGGATGTTCTGGGCGCCAGGCATCATCATGAGCATCTTCTTCATGGAGCCCATGTTGCGGATCTGCTGCATCTGGGCCAGGAAGTCGTCCAGCGTGAAGTCTTCCTGGTCGGCGAACTTCTTCGCCATCCGGGCCGCTTCGTCCTTGTCCCAGGCCTTCTCCGCCTGCTCGATCAAGGTCAGGACATCGCCCATGTCCAGGATGCGCGAGGCCATGCGGTCCGGGTGGAAGAGCTCGAAGTCGTCGAGGCCTTCACCGGTGGAGGCAAACATGACCGGCTTGCCCGTCACGGACGCAACGGAGAGCGCGGCACCGCCGCGGGCGTCGCCGTCGAGCTTGGACAGCACGATGCCGGTGAAGTTGACGCCCTCGTCGAAGGCCATGGCCGTGTTGACGGCATCCTGGCCGATCATGGCGTCGATGACGAAGAGAACCTCGTTGGGGATGATCGCCTGGCGGATCCGCTTCGCCTGGTCCATCATCTCGGCGTCGACGCCGAGCCGTCCGGCGGTGTCCACGATCACGACGTCGTGCAGCTTCTGGCGGGCTTCCGCCACGCCGGCCTGGGCAACGGCCACGGGATCCCCCGCGGGGTGCTCAAGTTCCGAGGTGGCACCGGGATGCGGCGCGAAGACCGGAACACCTGCGCGCTGGCCCACCACCTGGAGCTGGGTGACGGCGTTGGGGCGCTGCAGGTCGCAGGCCACCAGCAGGGGGCTGTGGCCCTGGGCCTTGAGCCACTTGGACAGCTTGCCCGCAAGGGTGGTCTTGCCGGCACCCTGGAGGCCGGCCAGCATGATGATGGTGGGGCCGTTCTTGGCCAGGCGGATGCGGCGTGTTTCGCCACCGAGGATCTCCACGAGCTCCTCGTTGACGATCTTCACGATCTGCTGGCTCGGGTTCAGCGCTGCCGAAACTTCGGCACCGAGCGCCCGCTCACGGATCCGTGAGGTGAACTCGCGGACCACCGGCACGGCAACATCCGCGTCCAACAGGGCGCGGCGGATCTCACGGACGGTGGCGTCGACATCCGCTTCGGAGAGACGCCCCTTGCCACGGAGGTTCTTGAAGGTTGCTGTCAACCGGTCAGAGAGTGAATTGAACACGCGCCGCGCACTTCTTTCGATGGTCTTCGGATGGCGGCCAATGCGGCACACCGGAGGGGACTCGACTATCTAGGGTATCAAGTCACGCTTCCAAGATGGCATGCTGGCACGGTGACCGACAAAACAACTGTGAAAACGTTGCTCATCCTCGGAGCCTCCGGCGACTTGACCGGCCGCCTGCTCCTGCCGGGCCTCGCCGGGCTCCTCGCCACGGGCCGTGCGGCCGGTCTTCGGCTGGTTGGCGCCGGATCGGACCCCTGGACTCCGGACCAATGGCGGAAGCGGGTGGACGAGGCCTTCGCGGCGGCGGCCTCCAAAGCCGACGCCACGGTCAAAAAGTCCCTCACCGCCGTGGCCGGATCCACCAGCTACCACCAGGTGGACGTCACGGCGGATGGTCCGCTGGCAGACCTCCTGGGACAGTTGGAGGGACCGGTTGCCATCTATTTCGCCCTGCCGCCGCACATCAGCCAGAAAGCCTGCGAGGTCCTCCGCCGCGAACAGTTACCCACGGGAACCCGCCTGGTGATGGAGAAGCCGTTCGGTTCCGGTGAAGAATCCGCCCGGGAACTCAACAAGACCCTGGCCACCCTGGTGCCCGAAGACCACGTCCACCGCGTGGACCACTTCCTGGGCAAGGCGACCGTGCTCAACATCCTTGGCCTGCGCTTCGCCAACCGTTTCCTGGAGCCGGTGTGGAACCGCAACCACATCGAGAAAGTGGAGATCGTCTTCGATGAAGACCTTGCCCTCGAGGGCAGGGCACGCTACTACGACGGTGCCGGCGCCCTGCGGGACATGATCCAGAGCCACTTGCTCCAGGTCCTGGCGCTGTTGGCCCTCGATGCCCCCGCCACCCTCCATGAGCGGGACCTTCGCGATGCCATCGCCACCGTGCTGCGTGCCAGTACCGTGAAGGCACCGTATGCGAAGAGCACGCGTCGCGCCCGGTACAGTGCGGGAACCCTGGGCGGACGGGCCGTGCCGGACTACACGGCCGAAGAAGGCGTGGACGCCGCACGGAATACGGAAACGCTGGCCGAGGTGGAGGTCAGCGTGGACAACTGGCGGTGGCAAGGCGTCCCGTTCATCCTCCGTTCCGGCAAAGCCATCGGCCGCAAGCGCAAGGAAGCCGTGATCACCTTCCGGCCCGTTCCGCACCTTCCCACGGGCTTCTCCGGCGTCGATTCCCCCAACCAGCTCCGGATCGGCTTTGGACCCGATGTCCTGGAACTGGATGTGGACGTGAACGGCCCGGGCGACATCTTCAGCCTGGACCGGGCCAGCCTCGTGGCGGAGTTGAACGCCCCGGACCTGCTGCCCTATGGCGAAGTCCTGGAAGGCATCCTCACCGGGGATCCGCTGTTGTCCGTCCGCGGGGACACTGCCGAGGACTGCTGGCGCATCGTCGAACCAGTCCTGCGCTCCTGGTCGCGTGGCACCGTCCCGCTGGAATCGTACGACGCCGGCAGCGCAGGGCCGGCGGGCTGGCCCGCCAACGGCGACGCCTAGGCAGTCGCGGCGTCCCGCCGTCGTCGTCCTCCGCCGGTGGCACCGCACGCAAAAGGGGCCGGATACCTGAAGGTATCCGGCCCCTTTCCGTTGGCGGGTCCTAGATGGCGGCGGCGCCGCGCTCACCGGTCCTGACCCGTACTGCTTCGTAGACATCCACGGTCCAGACCTTGCCGTCACCGGCACGGCCGGTGTTGGAACTGGCGATCAGGACATCCAGGATGTCGTCTGCCTGCTCGTCCGTGGCAAGGACCTCGATCCGGATCTTGGGCAGCAGGTCCACGTTGTACTCGGCTCCGCGGTACACCTCGGTGTAGCCGCGCTGCCGGCCGTAGCCGCTTGCTGCACTGACCGTCAGTCCCTGGACACCGTAGGCTTCCAGGCCTTCCCGGACTGCTTCGAGCTTTTCCGGACGGACGATCGCGGTGATGAGTTTCATGCCTGGACACTCTCCTTGCCGGCGGCGGGGGTCTTGGTTTCTGCAGCTGCCTCGGACTTGCCGGTGACCAGGTCATGCAGTGGCTGGAAGCTGCCACCGTGGCCGCTGACGCCGAACTCGTAGGCGGTTTCAGCGTGCAGGCTGAGGTCCACGCCCACGTTCTCCTGCTCCGTGGAGACCCGGAAGCCCATGGTCTTGTGGATGGCGAGGGCGATGATGAGGGTCATGACGGCCGAGAAGACAATGGCGATGCCTGCCACTGCGAGCTGCGCCCACAGCTGGGCGAAACCGCCGCCGTAGAAGAGGCCGCCCGGGGTGACCCCTTCGCTGGGGACTGCGATGAAGCCGAGGGCCACGGTACCGATGATGCCGGAAACCAAGTGGACGCCAACAACATCGAGGGAGTCATCGAAGCCCCAGCGGAACTTGAGGCCGACTGCCAGGGCCGAAGCCACACCGGCAACCACGCCGAGGCCAAGGGCGCCAACGGGGCTGACGTCTGCACAGGCCGGGGTGATGGCCACGAGGCCGGCCACAACACCGGAGGCTGCGCCGAGGGAGGTGGGGTGGCCGTCGCGGATACGCTCAGTGATGAGCCAGCCGATCATGGCTGCGGCGGGAGCTGCGAGGGTGTTGATCCAGATCAGGCCACCCTGCTCGGCCGTGGCAGCTGCACCGCCGTTGAAGCCGAACCAGCCGAACCACAGGATGGCAGCGCCCAGCATGACGAAGGGGATGTTGTGCGGCCGGTGGTTGGGATCCTTGCCGAAGCCGCGGCGGTTGCCGATGATCAGGACAAGGATGAGGGCCGCCACACCGGCGTTGATGTGGACCACGGTGCCACCGGCGAAGTCGATCGCGTGGCCCAGGGCCTGGCCGATTGCGCCGTCAGGGCCGAAGAGACCGCCGCCCCAGACCATGTAGGCCAGCGGGCAGTAAACCAAGGTGACCCACACGGGGACAAAGAGGGTCCAGGCGCCGAACTTGGCGCGGTCTGCGATGGCGCCACTGATGAGGGCCACCGTGATGATCGCGAAGGTTGCTGCGTAGCCGATCTTGATCAGCGCGTCCGGCGTCGAACCGGCGCCCTCAAGTCCGAAGGTGGCGAACGGGTTGCCGACGATCTGCAGGAAGCCTTCGCCGGAGCTCATGGATGCCCCCCACAGCACCCATACGACGCCGACGATGCCGATGGAAATGAAGCTCATCATCATCATGTTCAGGGCTGCCTTGGCACGCGTCATGCCACCGTAGAAGAATGCCAATCCAGGTGTCATGAACAGCACGAGCGCCGCCGCCACCATGACCCATACGTGACCTGCGGTAAGTTCCATGGTGCACGTTCCTCTCTTGCTAGTACTGCGGTTCCAACCGCTGTCCTGACGCCTTTTGCGTCCTGCAATAGAGTTTTGTGCCGCAGTGTTTCACCTGCGCAGGAATTAGATTGCGGGCCGGTTACAACAACCTCCCCAACGTAAATGGTGCATCACCGCGTTGTTACGGATATGTTTCATGCGTCACACACCCCGAAAATGAAGGACCAGCACCCCATGCCTCAGTCGCCCCGATCCGCAGAGAAGCCAAGGATCAGGCCTGACAGGGAACCGCTCCCCCGCGACATCAAGGTGATGCTCGCCGCAGCGTTCCTCATTGCATTGGGCTTCGGCCTGGTGGCCCCGGTGCTGCCGCAATTCGCCACCACGTTCGACGTCGGCGCGACAGCCGCCGCTGTGATCGTCAGCATCTTCGCGTTCATGCGGCTGGTCTTCGCGCCGGCCGGAGGTGCGCTGATCGGCCGCTTCGGGGAGCGCAATGTCTACGTCACGGGCTTGCTGATTGTTGCCGCGTCAACCGCGGCCTGCGCGTTCGCCCAGAACTACTGGCAACTGCTGGTCTTCCGCGGACTGGGCGGCGCCGGTTCGGTCATGTTCACCGTTGCCGCCATGGGGCTGCTCATCAGGCTGGCGCCTCCCGAACGCAGGGGCCGGGTTTCGGGAGCCTACGCGTCGGCGTTCCTGATCGGCAGCGTGCTGGGCCCCGTGGTGGGCGGACTCCTGGCCGGGTTCGGGCTCCGGGTGCCGTTCCTGGCCTATGCGGGGGCGCTGCTGGTGGCAGCCCTCGTAGTCAGGACCATGCTCAGCGGTGCGGGAACGGATGGCCCGGAGGCCGGTCACGCTCCGGCCATGCCCTTGCGGGAAGCCCTGCGCGACTCGGCCTACCGGGCAGCGGTCTTTTCGAGTTTCGGCAATGGCTGGGTGACCTTCGGCGTGCGCATGGCCACCATCCCGCTCTTCGCCACGGCCGTGCTGCAGTCACGGCCGGAAACTGCGGCCTGGGCCCTGGCTGTTTTTGCCGTGGGCAACGCCTTGGCCCTGACCTTTTCCGGGCGCCTTTCCGACGCTTGGGGCCGCAAGCCCCTGCTCGTCCCCGGGCTGGCGATCACTGCCGTGGCATCCGGGGGCATCGGCTTGACGGCTGATCTCCCGGCGTTCTTCGCAGCCTCGGCAGTGGCCGGATTCGGTTCGGGACTGCTGGGCCCTGCCCAGCAAGCCGCCGTCGCCGACGTCATTGGCCGTGGACGCTCCGGCGGCAAGGTGCTCGCCGTGTTCCAGATGGCCGCGGACACTGGCGCGATCATCGGCCCGGTGGTCGCAGGCCTCCTGGCCGACCAACTAGGCTACGGCTGGGCCTTTGGAATAACAGGAGGAGTGCTCCTGGTCACCGCTGCAGCCTGGCTGCCTGCGCGTGAACCCTCGAAGCACTCCTCCGTGGTTGCTGAAGACTAGTTCAGCAGGGCGTCGACGAAACCCTCGGCTTCGAACGGAGCGAGATCGTCCGGGCCTTCGCCGAGGCCGATGAGCTTGACCGGCACGCCCAGCGTTTTCTGGATCGCGACCACGATTCCGCCCTTGGCCGTGCCATCCAGTTTGGTGAGCACGATGCCGGAGATGTTCACCACTTCGGCAAAGACACGTGCCTGGTTCAGGCCGTTCTGTCCGGTGGTTGCATCGAGGACCAACAGGACCTCATCCACTTCGGCGAGCTTCTCGATGACGCGCTTGACCTTGCCGAGCTCGTCCATGAGGCCGGTCTTGTTCTGCAGGCGGCCGGCGGTGTCCACCATGACCACGTCCACTTCCTGGTCGATGCCTGCCTTCACGGCCTCGTACGCAACGGAGGCGGGGTCGGCGCCGTCGATGTCCGACTTCACCGTGGGAACGCCAACGCGCTGGCCCCACGTTGCCAACTGCTCGGCCGCTGCGGCCCGGAAGGTATCGGCAGCGCCCAGCAGGACGTCCTTGTCTTCGGCCACCAGGACACGGGCCAGCTTGCCTACCGTGGTGGTCTTGCCGACGCCGTTCACGCCAACAACAAGCACGACGGCGGGCCGGTCGCCTTGGCGGGCGACGTTCAGCGAGCGGTCCATGCCGGGATCCACGAGCTTGATGAGTTCCTCCCGCAGCATCGCCTTGACGTGCTCGGGGTCGCGGGTGCCCAGCACCTTCACGCGTTCACGGAGCGCCTCCACCAGTTCCATGGTGGGTTCGGTACCGAGGTCGGCCAGGAGCAGGGTCTCCTCCACCTCGTCCCACACGTTCTCGTCGATCTTGTCTCCGGAGAGCAGGGCCAGGAGGCCCTTGCCCAGGACGTTGTTGGACTTCACCAGGCGGGCGCGGAGGCGGGCCAGGCGGCCTTCGACGGGAGCCGGGGTCTCCACGGCAATGGTTTCCAGCCCGGCGGCGTCATCCGGGGCCACGGCCTCATCGATGGAGCCGTCAAATTCGGGGGCCGGCGCCTTGACGGCGTCGGGACGGTCCTCCACCAGGGTTCCGCCGCCTGCTGCCGGCGACTGGAGGGGGTCGTTGGCGTCCCGCGTTCCGGGATATTTCGCCCCGGACTTCCGGGCCTTCAGCAGCACCGGCACCAGTCCGCCGACCACCACGAGGGCAGCGACAATGGACAGAATAATGGGTAGGAAATCGTTCACTCCCCTACCTTCTCATAAAGCTATGCCCCGGCACCGAGCCGCTGGCTGATGACGGTTGACACCCCATCCCCCCGCATGGTGACGCCGTAGAGGGCATCGGCAACTTCCATGGTGCGTTTCTGGTGCGTAATGACGATCAGTTGGCTGGACTCCCTGAGTTCCTCGAAAATGGTGATCAACCGGCCCAGGTTGGTGTCGTCCAGGGCAGCCTCCACCTCGTCCATGACATAGAACGGCGAAGGTCGGGCCTTGAAGATCGCCACCAGCAGCGCAACGGCCGTCAAGGAGCGTTCGCCTCCGGAGAGGAGGGACAAGCGTTTGATCTTCTTGCCGGCAGGCCGGGCTTCCACCTCGATGCCCGTCGTCAGCATGTCGTCCGGATCCGTCAGCACCAGCCTGCCCTCTCCGCCCGGGAAGAGGCGGGCGAAGACGTGGTCGAACTGCGCCGACGTGTCCGCGAACGCTTCGGTGAACACCTGCTGGACGCGTGCGTCGACTTCCTTGATGATGTCCAGGAGGTCCTTGCGGCTGGACTTGAGGTCCTCCAGCTGGGTGTTCAGGAATTGGTGACGCTCCTCAAGGGCGGCGAATTCCTCAAGCGCCAAGGGGTTGACCTTACCCAAGGCGGCGAGTTCCCGCTCGGCCTTCTTAAGGCGCTTCTCCTGCTCAGTGCGGACAAACGGGATCCCTTCGACGATGGGTTCGCCGTCCTCGTCCACCGGTGCCCTGAGGGCAGCCCATTTGTCAGTACTCGCCGCTGCCGGAACGGGAACTGGCTGGTCGGGTCCGTAGTCGGTCACGAGTTGCCCTGCGGACATGCCGAGTTCTTCGATGGACCGGGCCTCCAAGGCTTCGATCCGCAGGCGCTGCTGTGCCCGGGCAAGCTCGTCCTTGTGGACGGAATCGGTCAGCTCGGCCAGTTCCTTGGCGAGGGCCTCGTTTCCCGACCTGACCTGGACGAGTTCGGACTCCAACTGCTCCCGGACCTGCTCCGCATGGTCACGTTCCCTGCCCGCGAGCTCTACGGACACATCGAGGAACCGCTGGGCGTGCTCAACAGCCAACACCACCGCTGCGGCCCTTTGTGCCTGCGCGCGCCGACGCTGCGCCCGACGGGCCGCTTCTTCACGGGCACGGCGTTCCGTCGCCGCCGCGCGCTCCAGCGAAGCCGCGCGGTTGCTGACTGCACCCAGTTGTTCCTCGGCCGTGCGCAGGGCAAGCCGCGCCTCCATTTCAAGGGCGCGCGCATTCCTGGCCTGCAAGGCGAGTTCGTCGCGCTGGTCCGTGGACGGCTCATCGTCCGGTGCTTCCTGTGCCGCTGCGAGCCGCTCGGCCGCCACCTCCAGATCGAGCTGGGCCTCGGCAATGTTCGCTTCGGCCTTTGCCAGGGAAGCAGCCAGCCTGTCACTCTCGCCGACAGCACTGCGCAGCACCGAGTTAAGGTGCCCCAGCCGTTCCGCCACTGCGGCAAGCCGGGCGTCCGATTCGTGCAACCGTTCCATTGCGGCATCCGCGCGGTCCTGAATTTCGGCACGCCTCGACTCGGCGCCGGCCAGGGCGAACCGGCCGCGTTCCAAAGCCGAGACGACCTCGCGGAGCCGGGTGTCGGCGTCGTCCACTGCCGCCTGGATCTCAAGCAGTGAAGGCGCCGCGGCCGACCCGCCCTGGACGGTGACGGCGGTGAAGACGTCGCCGCTCCTGGTGACGGCCTTGAGCCGGGGATGTTCCGCGACAACCGCGGCCGCCGCTGTGAGATCCTCGACGACGACCGCCCCCGCCAGGAGTGACACCGCACCCTGCGCAGCAGGGTCCGGGACCTTAACGACGTCCACGGCCCAGCGGGTGCCGGAAGGAAGGTGAATCCTGGCGTCGGCATCATCTCCGTCCTGGGACACGGAGTCCGCCAGGAGAAGGACGGCCTTCCCGGCGTCGTCTTCCTTGAGGAGTTCAAGAGCGGCGAGGGCACTCGTGGCATCGCTGGCCACCACGGCGTCCGCCGCATGCCCCAGGGCGGCCGAGACCGCGGCCTCGTAGCCGCTTTCGATGGCGAGCATGCCCGCCAGGGGACCAACAATTCCGGGCACATCCCCGGCAAGGAGCCGTTCCGAGCCGTCCTTGCGGTTGAGTCCCAGTTGCAGGGCATCGCGTCGGGCCGTCAGGGCGTCCCGTTCACGGAGCCCCTGGCGCTCCGCCGTTTTGAGGTCCTCTATCTCGGCAAGGACCGATTCAAGGGCATCGCTGGCGTCCTCATATTCGGCGTCGAGGCTTTCTTCGCCGTCTTCCACGCCCGCAACCTGGGATTCGAGGGCCGTGAACTCGCTCTGGGCCAGGCGGCGCCGCTCGTCGCCGGCCCCCAGCGACTCCCGGATCCTGCCCCGTTCAGCCTCGGCAGCCTCGGCCCGCGAACGCGCTGCCGCCACCTGGCCGGCAAGCCTCGCGAGGCCCTCACGTCGGTCCGCCGCAGCCCTGAGCATGGCGGTGAGCCGTTTGTCCTCGGCGGCCGCGAGCGACTCGGCGGCATCCTTGGCAACCGTGGCCTCCATCAACGCAGCCTGCTTGGCCAGGAGGTCATGCTCCAACGCGGCTTGCTCTTCCCGGACCCTGGCCGCCTGGCGGTCGAGTTGCTCGGGATCGCGTCCCGTATCAGGGGTGGCCTCGGAGGAACCGAGGAGCCGGCGGCGTTCCGCGGCGAGGGAACCCAGCGAGCGCAGGCGTTCACGGGCTGCCGACAACTGGTACCAGTGGTCGCGTGCGGCATTGAGGCGTGGGGTCGCCTGGGCAGCTTGTTGTTCCAGCGCGGCTTGGCTTCGGCGGCCGTGCTCCAGTTCCGTTTCGACAATGAGGCGGCGTTCCTTGAGCGCTGCCTCGTCGGCGACGTCCTGCTCAAGGCTTGAGGTCAACTGCACGAGGTCGTCGGCAAGCAGGCGGGCGCGGGCATCGCGGACATCGAACTGGACGGTTTGTGCGCGCCGGGCAATCTCTGCCTGCTTGCCCAAGGGCGTCAATTGACGCCGGATTTCGGCAGTCAGGTCGCCCAGCCGGGCCAGGTTGGCCTGCATGGCTTCGAGCTTCCGGACGGTCTTTTCCTTGCGCCGCCTGTGCTTCAGGATCCCGGCCGCTTCCTCGATGAATCCCCGGCGGTCTTCGGGGGTGGCATGCAGGACGCGGTCCAGTTGGCCCTGCCCGACGATGACGTGCATTTCACGGCCCAGGCCGGAATCGGAGAGAAGTTCCTGGATGTCCAGGAGCCGGCAGGGGGCGCCGTTGATCGCATACTCTGACCCGCCTGCGCGGAACAGCGTTCGGGAGATGGTGACTTCGCTGTATTCGATGGGCAACGCGTTGTCTGCGTTGTCGATGGTCAGCGATACGTGGGCACGTCCCAGCGGCGGCCTGCCGGAGGTGCCGGCGAAAATGACGTCCTCCATCTTTCCGCCGCGGAGCGTCTTGGCTCCCTGTTCCCCCATGACCCAGGCCAGCGCGTCCACCACATTGGACTTGCCGGATCCGTTGGGTCCCACCACCGCAGTGACGCCTGGCTCAAAGTCGAACGTCGTAGCCGACGCAAACGACTTGAATCCGCGGACAGTCAGACTTTTCAGATGCAAGGTGTTTCGGTTCTCCTGGAATTGCCCCGGTGACGGTATCCCCCAAATCTACTGCGGTTTACTCGAAATCCGCGGATTCGAGGCCGGAAAGCCTTGCGGCCGGACCGTCGCAACCCTACACTCCTGCCAAGGGTTACTTGGCGTTCGCGTTCCGGTAATCCGGTTTGGTCTGAGGGTCCAATCGGTCCAACCGGGTTCCGGTCTGTGGTTCGGAACACGGGCACAGGTACCACCCAAAGGTATTTTCAACTGAAGATCATGGTTTGACCCTGGCTGGGGAGCGGCAAGCGGGGAACGCGCTGTATGCGCGGTCCCGTCGTTGCAATAGGCGTACCCCAGGAGTTCAGATGCCCGGTCCTTCAGCTTCCCGGCCACTGCGGTTCTTCAAGGGCTTCTTCGTGCCCTTGTTGATCGCCATGTTCGCGTCACTACTGCCGTTCACCGTCCCTGCGGCGGTGGCGGCAGATCCTTGCAACCCCGTGGTGAATGCCATAGCGTGCGAGAATTCGAAACCCGGCAGTCCGCCGTCGGAATGGGACATCACGGGGGCGGGCGACGACACCCTGCAGGGCTTCGCCACGGCCATCAGCGTCAACGCGGGCCAGCCCATCCAGTTCAAGGTGGACACCTCCGCGTCCAACTACACCATCGCCATCTACCGCACGGGCTGGTACGGCGGCAACGGTGCCCGCAAGGTTGCGGACGTCACGCCGTCGGCTTTCAGGCAAAACCAGCCGGCCTGCCGAAGCGACATCACCACCGAACTTTACGACTGCGGAACGTGGGCCGTTTCGGCCACTTGGCAGGTGCCCGCCACGGCGGTTTCCGGCGTCTACATCGCTTTGCTGACCCGACCGGATACCGGCGGGCAAAGCCACATCATTTTCATAGTGCGCAACGACGGCAACCGCTCGGCCGTGGTGTTCCAGACATCGGACACCACCTGGCAGGCCTACAACACCTACGGCGGCGCCGACTTCTACCAGGGTGCTGTCAACGGACGCGCCTACAAGATCAGCTACAACCGGCCGATCGCTACCCGGGAAGGTCCCGACGGCCGCGACTTCTACTTCGCCAACGAATACCCCATGGTGCGCTTCCTGGAGCAAAACGGCTACGACGTCAGCTACATCAGTGGACTCGATACCGACACCCGGGGCGCCGAACTGCTGAACCACAAGGTCTTCCTTTCGGTGGGCCACGATGAGTATGTCTCCGGCAACCAACGGACCAACATCACCGCTGCCCGCGATGCCGGAGTCAACCTCCAATTCCTTTCCGGCAACGAAATGTACTGGCGTACCCGGTTCGAGCCTTCCAGCGTTGACGGCACCGCCGGGCGTACCTTGACGTGCTACAAGGAAACCTGGTCCAACGACAAGATCGATCCCAGCACCCAATGGACAGGAACATGGCGCGACCCCCGCTTCGCGTCCCAGGCCAATGGCGGCGGCCTGCCCGAGAACGGCTTGACGGGCACCCTGTACATGTCCAATTTCTCCGACCTCCCCGTGACTGTCTCGGCCGAGGAAGGCAAAACGCGGCTGTGGCGGAATACTTCGCTGACTTCCATGGCCGCCGGGACCAAGACGGCCCTGGCCGCACACACCGTGGGTTATGAGTCGGACGAGGACCTGGACAACGGCTTCCGGCCGGCGGGACTCGTCAGGCTGTCCACCACCACCGGCCCCGTAACCGAATACCTGCAGGACTTCGGCAACACCGTCAAGGCCGGCACCACAACCCACAACGTGACCCTGTACAAGGCCGCGAGCGGTGCACTGGTGTTCTCCGCCGGCAGCGTCCAGTGGACATGGGGCCTGGACCAGGAACACGATGGCAACGGCGCCCCCGCCGATGCCCGCATGCGCCAGGCCCAGGTGAACCTGTTCGCTGACATGGGGGCCCTGCCGGCAACCCTGGCATCCGGGCTCGTCGCCGCGACGGCGAGCGCCGATAAGACCGGCCCCACGGCAACCATCAACGCTCCGGCGAACGGGGCCACCATTGCCCACGGCGCCAGCGTAACGGTCACGGGAACGGCCACGGACGCCGGCGGCGGAGTAGTGGCCGGCGTCGAAGTCTCCACCGACGGCGGCGCCTCCTGGCACCCTGCCACAGGAAAGGCTTCGTGGAGCTACACCTACATCCAAAAGGGCCTCGCAACAGCCACGGTACAGGTGCGGGCAGTGGACGACAGCGCCAACATTGGCGCGATAGCCACGCGGAACCTGACCCTGAGCGGCCCGTATACGGTCTTCGGCCAGACTGTTCCGGCCACCGTGGATTCCGGTGACGGCGGTGCGTACGAAATGGGCATGCGGTTCACGCCGTCCGTGGACGGCTTCGTGACCGGCGTCCGGTTCTACAAGAGCACAGCCAACACCGGCACGCACATCGGTTCGCTGTGGAATGCCGCCGGTGCCCGCGTGGCCACTGCGACGTTCGCCAATGAGACCGCCTCGGGTTGGCAGACCGTGTTGTTCAGCCAGCCTGTTCCTGTGGCCGCCGGCCAGAAGTACACGGCTTCGTATTGGGCTCCGAGGGGCCACTACGCCACCAAGGACTTCCAATGGGCCTACTCCGGGTTCAACGATGCCCCGATGAAGGTTGCCGGGGGCTTCGGCGCCGAACCCGCGGGCGTGTACAGCACCTCTCAGGAATATCCGACGGCCAGCTTCAACGGCGGCAACTACTTTGTTGACGCAGTGTTCAGCACAACGGACACCTCGCCGTTGACCGTTTCAAGCCAAACACCCATCCCGTCGTCTTCGAGCGTTTCCGTCTCCACCACGGTGAGCGGTGTCTTCTCGAAGCCCGTCACTGCCGGCACGGTTCAGTTGAACGTCCGCACTGCCGCAGGCACGGCCGTTGCGGGCACCACAGCCTACGACGCCGTGGCCCGGAAGGCGACGTTCACGCCGTCGGCCGCTTTGGCCTTCAGTACGCAGTACAACGTGACGCTCGCCGCGACGGCCACCACCGGCGGCACGGTTACGTCCGGAGGGACGTGGCAGTTCACCACTGCCGCGACCGTTCCGCCACCGGGCTCGTGCCCGTGCAGCCTCTACAACGACAGCGTCACTCCCGGCATTGCGCAGATCCAGGACGGTGTGCCGTTGACGCTCGGAGTACGGTTCACCAGTGTCTCGGCCGGCCAGGTGACGGGCATCCGGTTCTACAAGTCGGCCGGCAACACCGGCACGCACACCGGCGCCCTGTACTCGGCCACGGGAACGCAGCTTGCCACGGTCACGTTCGCCAATGAAAGCAGCGCAGGTTGGCAGACGGCCATGTTCAGCCAGCCTGTCCAGATGGCGGCCAACACTGAATACATCGCCGCCTACAAGTCGCTGACGGGAACCTACTCGGCAACGAGCAACGGCTTCGGCTCAGGAATGAGCGTGGGTCCGCTGCGGACGGTCTCCGACGCCGGCGCCTACTCGTACAGTCAGGATTTCCCGAGTTCCCGTTCGACGGCGAGCTACCTCGTTGACGTCGTCGTGATGGTTTCGGCGCCGCCATTCACCGTAGGCAGCCAGTCGCCAGCGGCGGGCGCCTCCAGCGTCCCGCTGAACACACCGGTAAGCGGTGTCCTCTCGGAAGCAGCCTCGAATGTGGCTTTGGCCCTGAAGACGGCCAGCGGCACAACCGTTGCGGGTACGTCCGCCTACGACTCGGCAACCCGCAAGGTCACGTTCACGCCCACCAACCCGCTGGTGGCTGCGACGAGTTACACGGCAACGGTAACTGCCACAGCAACGTCCGGCACGCCGATCTCGGGGAACAGTTGGACCTTCACCACGGTGCCTGCACAAGGGACTCCCGGCGTGTGTCCCTGCACGCTCTACCAGGACACCGATACGCCCACCACTGCCGAAGTGAACGACGGCGTGCCGCTCGCCTTGGGCGTACGGTTCAGCAGCGACACTGCCGGCCAAGTCACAGGTATCCGCTTCTACAAGTCGACCGGAAACACCGGAACGCACACCGGATCGCTGTACACGCTGGCCGGACAGCAACTAGCTACCGTGACCTTCACGAACGAATCGAGCACGGGCTGGCAGACGGCAACGTTCAGCCAACCCGTAAGCATCCAGGCAGATACTGAATACATCGCCGCCTACAAGACTCCAACGGGCAAGTATTCGTACTCAAGCGGCGGATTTGGTGATGGCTTCACCAGTGGCCCGTTGCGGGTGGTTTCTGATTCCGGGACATACTCCTACAGCAGCGACTTCCCGAACACCGCTTCCACGGCAAGCTACCTTGTGGACCTTGTGTTCGCCCTTCCGGCACAGCCCCTGAGCGTCACCGCCCAGGTACCTGCACCAGGGGCCACGGCGATTCCCACGGACGTGAAGCCATCCATCTCGTTCTCCACGGCGGTCAACCCGGGCGTCACGTTCACCCTGACGGCGAACGGATCTTCGGTGGCCGGGACTGCGGCGTTGTCCGCTGATTCACGGACGGTAACGTTCACCCCCGCAGCGGCCCTTCCGGCCAGCACCGTCATCACGGCCAACGTGTCCAACATCGGAAGCCCGCAAGGACAGACCCTGCCACCGAGCACCTGGCAGTTCACGACGGCGAGCGCGGCCGCCCAGCAAAGCACCATCTTCGGGACACTGGCCCCGCAGGTGGCGGCGTCCACCGACACCAAGTCGGTGGAGTTGGGCACTGCCTTCACCGTCTCCACGGCCGGCAACGTGACAGGTATCCGTTTCTACAAGGGCACCGGCAACACCGGGACGCACGTGGGGTCGCTGTGGAACTCGGCGGGAACGCGCCTGGCACAGGTGACGTTCACGAATGAATCAGCCACGGGTTGGCAGACAGCCACCTTGTCCACTCCGGTCGCCCTGTCCACGGGCCAGACGTACGTGGTGTCCTACCGGGCGCCCAACGGCCGCTACTCGTACACGCAGGGCTTCTTCAACACCACGTGGACCAGCGGCCCGTTCACCGCTTCAGGGCCCAACAACGGCCTGTACCGTTACGGGACCGGCGGCGTGATGCCGAACAGTTCGTGGAATGCCACCAACTACTTTGTAGACGTGGTGTATTCCACCGGCGGCCAGACGCAGTTGCAGGCTCCGGCGCAGACACAGACGGCCACACCAACGCCGACGCCGACCCCCACGACGACTGCTACGGCTACGGCTACGGCAACGCCTTCACCCAGCCCTTCTCCTTCACCGACGCAGTCCGGTGGACTGTTCTGCGGCCTGTTGGGGATTTGCTGACACCCGGACAGCAGGCCTCGTAAGCTGCCGGCGCCCGGTCCTTCCTGAACTCCAGGACCGGGCGCCGGCATGTGCCGTGCACGGGCATTTTGCCGGGCACCGCCGAGACGTTCAACCACCCCGCGGCGTAGGCTTCCACCTGGCTACCCGACGGCGGCCTTTACCTCACCACACTGGGCGACCACGCATGGGCGATGAACAGGCCCGGCTGCGCGGCGGGGTCGGTGCCGAGCTGCCAGATGTTGCTGTCCCCTTCGGTGGTCTCGTCAGCCAATCCGTAAAGAACAGTGTTGTTGTCCAGCCACTCGATCTGGTCATCCACACTGCGCTTCTCCGACAGGACAGTTTCCTTGCCCGAGGCAAGATCCAGGATGGCCACCCGCCAGTGGGCGGTGAGCGGACCGGCGTCGTTCTTCTTATAGGCGATGCGCGTGCCGTCCGGCGAGATGGACGGGCATTCCACGTTGTCGTGGACGGCGGTGAGGGTCCTTGCGGAGAGGCTTCCCTTGACCAGCCAGATCCGCCCGGACGAGGCCGCAGTGGCGTAGAAGGTATCACTCTGCCCCGGGACGAACGTCACTCCCCACAGGTTTCTGTCGGTCGCCAGCAGCCGCTCGCCGTTGACCATCAGGGCGAAGTCCTCAAGGTTGCCCAGGCTGCCGGAGTCCTGCGTGATTTCGGTGGCCGTGGAGAATCCCGCGGTCGCATAGGAGTGCCCGGTGACGAACACCGTGGTGGCAATCAGTGAGCCATCCGGGCTGATCCGCGTACGGCTGGGGATGCCCGTCAGGGGCCAGGACCGTTGTTGCTGCCAGTCCCGGTTCAGGACGTCTGCTTCAAAGGCCGTCACCAGGCCGCGGTTGGCCTTGAGGCACACCACCTCGGAGGACGTGCCGTACACGCGGTCGCACGCTTGTTCACTCACGGCCCGGGTACCGCCCGGCGCTGACAACGGCACGGTCGCGGCGTTGCCGTAGCCCTGCCCGGCGGCCGTATTCCTGAACAGCACGAAGGGAACGGAAGGCAGCGTCTGGCCTGCGGTGACGCCAACTGATGGAGCTGCCGTCCGGCTTTCCTCGAAGCGCTGGTAGGCGTTCACTGCGTAGACCCCGGCCCCGGCCAGGACGAGGGCTGTCACCGCCAGGAGAATGCCCCAGCGCAGCCTCCCGCCGGTCAGCAGCGCGCTCATGCGCGGCCCACACGGGGACGGGCTCCGGGAAGGATGAACATGACGGCCACCAGGGCGCAGGCGAGCAGGATCCCCGCCAGCAGTACAGCCATCGAAGCGCCCACGGCGTACCACAACACACCGAAACCGGCGGACGCCGTCATCCGGGTCAGGGCCACCACCGTCTGGGCCGAAGCGATGCCGGTGGCCAGTTTTCCCTGTGGCGTGAGTTGGGCCGCCAGTGCCGCCAGCACACCGTCCGTCGCGGCATAGAAGGCGCCGAGGAGGACGAGGCAGAGGATGGTGGCCCAGAGCCCGCCAAGGGGTGCGGCCGCCAACAGGTAGCACGCCAGCAGGGCGAGGTGTCCGGCGATGAACACCGGGACTTTGCCGAACCTGTCGGCCAGCCGGCCCAAGGGAACGGCCAGCGCCAGGAAGGCCACGTTGGTGCCGACGAACAGGAGCGGGAACCATTGCACCGCGAAGGAGTCCCGGTCCTGGAGGACCAGGTAGATGAACCCGTCACCGATGGTCACCAAGCCCAGCAGGCCGGCGGCGATCAGCAGCCGCCCGAGGCCCGGCTCTTTCAAGTGCTTCCACGAGAAGGCGAAGATCCGGCGCTGCTCCTTGGGGAGCGCCTTATCCAGCCCTCCTGCCCGCAGGTCCGGCACCACAAGGCCCAGGACGGTCACGCCAATCACGGCGAATGCCAGCGACACCACAAAGACGGTACTGAAGCCGTTGGGAATGACCAGCAGCACCAGGAAGGCGATCAGTGGGCCTGCCGCCGCACCGATGTTATCCAGCATCCGGTGGATGCCGAAGGAGCGTGCCAGGTGTTCGGGCTGCGCGGACACCGTGATGAGCGCATCCCGTGGAGCGGTGCGGATTCCCTTGCCGATGCGGTCGCCCGTCACAATGGCGGCGATGGCCCAGAACCCGCCTGCGAACAGGAACCCGATCCTGGCCAGCATGGACAGGCCGTAGCCGGCCAACGCGATCCGTTTCGGGTGGCCGCTCCGGTCTGCGGCCCACCCCGCGGCAATCCGGACGATCGCGCTGGCGCCCTGGTTGATGCCGTCAATAAAGCCAAAGGCGATGGTGGACAGCCCCAGGAACCCGGTCACATACAGCGGGAGGATGGCCGTAACCGATTCCGAGGAGACGTCCGTGACCATGCTGACAATGCCAAGCCAAATGATGATGGGCGACAAACGAAACGGCACCTCGTGGGGAAGTGCCGTTTGCGTGCCTTCCGGCTTTTCCTTTTTGCCGCCGCTGCGATCGGAGAGAGAAATGTACATGGTGCCCCTAGTCCGCCGTCGAGTGCAAGCTGCCCAAAAGTTGGAACCTCGAGTTGCCGGTGCCCGTCGTCGACACAGACACGGTCACAGTATCGGTGCCCCGCACGAACCTCGCTGCGACGGCGCCATCGCCGGCAGGAGCGTCCTCCGACCAGAATCCGTGCGGCACCAAGGAGGCACGGAAGGAGTCCAGGACTGCCTGCTGGGTGTTGCCGACGATCCCGTCCGCAGAAACCTGCATGACGTCACCCGACGTCGAAATGCTGGTTGAGCCCACAGTGGTGCCTGCGGGGAGGGCCAGGATGTCGCTGGGCCAGCCGTCCACTACCTTGCCGCTCGCCGAGCCCGCAGGAGGCAGGCTTCCCTTGAGGAGTGGAGCCGGTGCCGACGGCGCAGGGAGCCCCGTGGGGGTGGAGGTCACGGGTGGAAGGACCTCCAGCGGTTTGGCGCTGGGCTGCGCCCCGGAACCTTCCGCTCCTGCCGAACTGCCCGACGTCGGGCCTCCGGACGGCTGCTCCCCGGCGCCGGAGCCGGCGGTGTTCCCCGGGCCCGGGGTGGCGGCCGACGTTGCCGCCGGGCTGGCGGAGGAGGATCCCTGGGCTGTGGTGGCCGAAGGCCGCATCGCCATCTGGTCAAGGACCACAGCGATCACCGCAATCACCAAGGCGAGGCCCAGTCCGGCAATCACCCAGCGCCGGGCGTTCATGGCTTACCCGGACTTGCCGCGCCGCCCAGCAACTGGTGCGCCCGCGCTTCGAGGCCATCGTCGACGAAGTCGTAGATGAACGATGCCAACCAGATCACCACCGTTGCAGATATCCAGCCAACAGGGCCGTTGATGAGGAATCCATGGGAAAACATGCCGGTCAAGAGGAGGATGAGCACGGTGGCCACCAGCCCGGCAAGGACGGTGGCACCTTTGGTCACCAGCCACGTCCTGGGGCGGCTGGTGCTTTGCGTGCGCCGACGGAACAGCCCAAGGACCAGGGGCTTGACCAGGATGGTGGCCGCAGTGAACACGATGACGGCCCAGAGGAACCCGGCGCCCAAACGGACCCCGGGTAAAACTGACGCCACCCACAAGGTGATGGCGTTGAAAACCAGTGCGATGGCGATTTTGACCGCCAAGCTTTTCATGGGGACAGTAAACCATTGCCACCCGGAATCCGGAACAGTTTTGCCCCTGTGAAACTCCGGTTACCAGCGCCCGTTCCGGGGACGCGGTTGGCACACCGGACACGTGTAGGAAGAACGGTTCATGAACTGTTCGCGCTTGATCGTGGTGTGCAGGCCTACAGACTCGCAACGGCGGCACTTTTTGCCTTCCCGGCCGTACGCATTAAGGGAGCGCGCGAAGTAGCCGGAGTCACCGTTGACGTTGACGTACAGCGAATCGAAGCTCGTCCCGCCGGCGTCGAGTGCGGCACTCATGACCTCCCTGACGGCGTCCACCAGGCGCTCCGCATCGCCGCGCCGCAACTTGTCCGTTGGGCGGGCGTAGTGCATTTGCGCCAACCAGAGGGCTTCATCGGCGTAGATGTTGCCAATACCGGAGATCAGGGACTGGTCCAGGAGTGCCCGTTTGAGCCCGGTCCTCTTCGCCTTCAGCTTCCGGTAGAAGGTATCGAAAGAGAAATGCGGGTCCAGTGGGTCACGGGCGATGTGGGCTGCTTCCTCGGCGATCTCCGGCAAGGGCGTCTCCCCCAAGCCACCGGGGCCGCCATCCGAGGTGGGAATCAGGGACGTCACGAACAAGCCGCCGAAAATCCGTTGGTCGACGAACCGCAACTGTTCCGGCATATCGTCGGCCGCGCTCAGCCTGATGCGGACCTTGAGGTGTTTTTCGTCCGGAACGTGGGGATCCTGCATGAGCAATTGCCCGCTCATGCCCAGGTGCGCCATGAGCGCCACCTTGGGAAGCGTCAGGTCTGCCCTGTCCATGGCCAGCGGCATCCACAGGAATTTGCCGCGGCGCACCACGTCCAACACCGTGGCGTGTTCCAGGTTCCCAATGAAGTCCTCCGCACCCAGCGCATGCCGGCGGATGGAGCGGGGGTCGATGACGTCCACACCGGTGATGCGGCGGCCGCGTACCCAACGGGCTAGCCCGCGACGCACCACCTCTACCTCGGGAAGTTCAGGCATGGGTCAGGCGGAGGCCGGCCCGGCCGCAGCTTCTTGGCCTGCCGGGCTCTGTTCCGGCGCGTTCAGGGCACGCCATGCATCCGCCGCGGCCTCCTGCTCGGCTTCCTTCTTGGAGTGGCCGGATCCGCGGCCATACGGTGTACCGCCGATAATCAGGACGGCTTCGAAGGTGCGGGCGTGGTCCGGCCCGGAACCTTCCACGGCGTAGTGGATGGCGCCGAGCTGCCTGCTGGCCGTCAGTTCCTGGATGCTGGTCTTCCAGTCGGTACCTGCACCGAGGGCTCCGGCGTCCTTGAGCAGCGGACCCACCAAGCGCATGACCAGCTGGCGGGCGGTCTCCATGTCATTGGAAAGATACGTGGCGCCGATCAGGGCTTCCATGGTGTCGGCGAGGATGGACGCCTTGTTCTTGCCGTCGGTCAGCTTTTCGCCTTGGCCGAGGTAGATGAACTCGCCAACGCCAAGTGTCCGGCCGATGCCGGCCAGGGCGCGCGTACTGACGACGGCGGAGCGCCTCTTGGCGAGTTCGCCTTCGGGGAGCTCGGGGTGCTCGCGGTACAAGGAATCGGTAACGGAGAATCCCAGAATGGAGTCGCCGAGGAACTCAAGGCGCTCATTGGTGGGGATACCCCCATTCTCGTACGCGTAAGAGCGGTGTGTCAGAGCAAGACGAAGCGTCTCGGTGTCAATGAAGACACCGAGACGCTTCAGAAGCTCTTCAGTTGAAGACATCCTTTGTCAGCCTGTGCGGCAGATCAGGCGTCTGCGACCTTGCGGCCCTTGTATTCAAGGAACAGCGCGGTGCCGGCGGAGTCGGTGACGACCTTTGCCTGGTGCGGCAGGCTGTAAACGACCTGACCGTTTTCGATGGTCTTGACCAGGGCGGGGGCAGTTGCCTTCCACTGGGCACGACGTGCGCGTGTGTTTGCGCGAGACATTTTCCGCTTGGGAACAGCCACGGCTATCTCATTTCTCTCTTAGTCCAACAGTTACTAATCAGTTTGCCGGTCAGTCTTAGCCAGATCAGCTAGGGCAGCCCAGCGAGGGTCCAGGACCTCGTGGTGGTGCCCCGGCTCGTCTTCCAGGCGCACTCCGCATTCGGAGCAAAGGCCCTGGCAGTCTTCCCGGCACACCGGCTGGAACGGCAGCATGGTGACTACTGCGTCCCGCAACACCGGCTCAAGATCGATCAGATCGTGCTCGACTCGACGTTGCTCTTCATCGTCTTCTTCGGCTGAAAGCTCTTCGCCTTCGTAGAAGAAAAGTTCTTGCACATTGACCTCAAGGTCATACGCAAGGGGATCCAGGCATCGACCGCACTCACCGGTTACGCCGACGATTGCGGTTCCAGATACCAAGATTCCTTCGTGTACGGCCTCAAGCCGAAGATCCAGCTCGACATCCGAGCCTTCCTTCACACCAATGAGTGCCACACCAAGATCACTTGGTGCAGGTACATGCTCCTTGAGCGTTCGCATGGTCCCGGGACTGCGTCCAAGGTCCTTGACTACCAGCGCCAAGGGCGAACTTGCATCTCGTTTAATGAGAACTCCTGTAGAACATATGACCGACGTACCATCTTAGCCTGATCACGCTTGAGGACTCAAACCGGCGCCGCGCACGCCAAAGGGCTCGGGACATCGGTGGGGAATCCTCCGGCAGGGGACTGCGAAGGCACGGGTTACAGACTACCCGTTACGCGGCAGTTCTGCCGGAGGCTCGCCCGCAAGGAGCCGCCTGAGGACGGATTTGGGAACGAAATCGGAAATATCGCCGCCCAGGGCGTTGATTTCCTTGATCAGGGTGGAAGACAAGTGCACGTAATGGGCTTCTGCCGGAAGGAACACGGTCTCGACGCCGGAAAGTTGCCGGTTCATGGTGGCCATGGGCAACTCGTAGTCGAAGTCCGAGGACGACCGCAGGCCCTTGACGATGGCCGAGACACCACGTCGGCGGCAATATTCGGCCAGGAGCCCTTCGCCCATGGGCTCCACGATGATTCCCCGCAACGACGCAAGGGTTTCGCGGGCCATTTCCATCCGGTCCTCAAGGCTGAACCGGTATTTCTTGGCGTAGTTGGTGGACACGGCCACGATGACTTCGTCGAACAACCCGGCGGCGCGGGCGATCACTTCGAGATGGCCGTTGTGTATCGGGTCAAAGGATCCTGGGCATACCGCGCGTCTCATGAGTCGAACCTACCCCAAAGCTTCACCGGGATACCATGGCTGACATGTCACCGGCAGGAAGCAGCGCACCAGTCCACACAAGCACTCCCTGGCAGCGGGCCGCGACGGGCGCCAACCTGCTGGCGCCCGATGGGAAGCTCGGCGTGACGATCTTCGAGGAGATGACCACCTTGGCCATGTCCACGGGCGCCATCAACCTGGGCCAGGGCTTCCCCGATGAGGACGGACCCGCCGAAATGAAGGCGGCGGCGCAGGCCGCGATCGCTGAAGGCGCCAATCAATATGCGCCGGGGAAGGGCATCCCGCAATTGCGCGAAGCAGTCGCCCACCACCAGGAGCGCTTCTACGGCCTGGCCCCGGATCCGCTCACCGAGGTGGTCATTACCACCGGCGCCACCGAGGCCATCGCCGCGTCCCTGCTGGCGTTCGTCCAGCCCGGCGACGAAGTCCTGACGTTCGAGCCGTTCTACGACTCGTACGGCGCGATCATCGGCCTGGCAGGTGCCACGCATGTGACCGCTCCCCTGCTGGCCCCAGACTTCCAGCCGGACCTTGACGCCCTGGAGCGCGCGTTCAGCCACCGCACCAGGGTGGTCCTCCTGAACAACCCCCACAATCCCATGGGCTCGGTGTTGACCCGCGAGGCGCTGGCCAAAGTAGTGGAACTCGCCACGAAGTACGACGCCATCATCGTCAGCGACGAAGTCTACGAACACCTGACCTTCGGGGTGGCCCACCTTCCGGTTGCCACGCTGCCCGGTGCCGCCGAACGGACCATCACCATCTCCTCCGCCGGAAAGACCTTCTCCTTCACTGGATGGAAAATCGGCTGGTTGAGTGGTCCTGCGGAGCTGGTAGCGGCTGCCCGCACGGTCAAGCAGTTCCTCAGTTACAGCTCCGGCACACCGTTCCAGAGCGCAGTGGCGGTGGGGCTCGCGCTGCCGGACAGCTTCTACGCGGAAATCGCAGGCACACTGCAGCACAAACGCGATATTCTTGCCGAAGGCCTCCGGGCTGCAGGATTTGGGGTCTACATCCCCAGCGGAACCTACTTCATCAACGTGGACACGGCCCCGTTGGGAATCAGCGATGCAGTGGATCTGGCACGACGACTCCCGGACCTGGTGGGCGTCGCTGCCATTCCGGTTCCGGTCTTCTGCCATCAGGAAGGAGCCGAACGCACCCGGAGCCTCCTGCGCTTCGCCTTCTGCAAGAAAACCGAGGTTCTCCAGGAAGCGGCGTCACGACTCGCAACGTTGAAGGACCGGCTCTGAACCGCCCCGACGGCGGCCGCGGGGCCACCCGCTTCCTCCGTGCAAGCGGCGTCCACGCCAGCATCAAGGCTGACACCCTGGTACCCGGCAGCTACATCCTCAGCATGGGCGGCGCCGAACAATCCCACGTTAATCTGGCCAACCCATTGGAGATCTTCTACGAGTACCTGCGGCGGATCGGCCACGTGGTGGATCTTGCAGCGGCCCCTGGAGCGCCCGTTTCCGCCCTCCACCTCGGTGCGGGAGCTTTGACGCTGGCCCGCTACATCCAGGCAACGCGTCCGGGCTCCGGGCAGCACGCCGTGGAACTCGAACGGGAGCTGCTGGACTTCGTCCTCCACCAGTTGCCCATGCCCGAGGGGACACGGCTCACGACGCATATCGCCGACGCCCGGGCCGCCTTGGCGGAGCTTCCTGCCGAACTGCGTTTCGACGTCGTCATCCTTGATATCTTCTCCGGCCCGGACGCTCCGGCCCACATTGCCTGCACCGGCTTCTATGAAGAGGCGGCTCAGCGGCTCAATCCGGACGGAGTGCTGATAGTGAACGTGGGCGACGAACCAGCACTCACCCTGGTGCGCAGCCAGGTGAAAGCCATGCGGGAAGCGATGGCTGACGTTGCAGCCTTCGCCGAAACCGGAATGTTCGAGGGCCGGTATCCGGGCAACATCATCCTGGTGGGGACGCAAACGAGGTGGTCTCCGGATTGGACGTCCGAGCTCCTCGCCCGTGGACCCCACCCGGCCACCGTCCTGACTGGCGTAGACCTGGACAAGATCTCCGGCTAGGCGGGTTCTTCCGGATGGGGCAATGCCGGATCCTCAGGCAGGCTCGGCGAACCACAGCATTGTCTCGCCGTACTTCTTGTCCGCGAAGCATTCCAGGGCTTCCGGCCACGTGGGTTCGGCGCTCCGGGATGAGCGTTCCACCACCACCACGGCACCTTCGTCCAGGTGGGGCGCCAGCTTGGCCAGGACCGCACTGAGCGCGGGTTCCTCCAAGGGATAGGGCGGGTCGAGGAACACGAGGTCCCACAAAACAGCCTCGCCGGCGCGTTCCAAGAAGGACTCCACCTTGGAACGGTGGACGGAGACCTTCTTGCCGCCCAGGACCTGGTTGACCATATCCGCATTGCGCTGGCAGATGTCGCTGGCTCGGCCATCGAATTCAACCAGTTCAACGCTCCGCGCTCCCCGGCTGGCACTTTCGATGCCCAGGGAGCCCGAGCCGGCGTAGAGGTCCAGCACCCGTGCGTCGTCAATCACGGCCAGCGACTCCAGCCGCGAAAAGAGCGCTTCCTTGACCCGGTCCGTCGTGGGCCTGGTGGCGGTACCGGGCACACTGGTGAGCGGGTTTCCTCCGGCGACGCCGGCGATGACCCGGCTCATGCCAGGCCTCCGGGCACCAGCCGGGTTCCACTGTTGCTAACCGCGTTCAAGGAACGCCTCCTTTTCGGGATTCAAGTACTCGTCAATGGCTGCAGCCAGTGCCGGCTGACGATCCAGGGACGGATCCCCGGAAACCAAAGCCTGTGCGTCCGCACGGGCACAGGCAATCAGGTCCTCGTGTTCCAGGACGCGCAGCAATTTGAGGGTGGAGCGGCCGCCCGACTGCGAAGCCCCGAGGATGTCCCCCTCGCGCCGCAGCTTCAGGTCTTCCTGGGACAACTCAAAACCGTCGGTGGTGGACGCGACGGCATCCAACCGGCGACGGCTGGGGTGCCCGGGTTCCAGGGTGGTGACCAGGAGGCACGTCCCGGGCAGTCCGCCACGGCCAACGCGGCCACGCAACTGGTGCAGCTGCGAGATGCCGAAGCGGTCGGCGTCGAGGATCACCATGAGGGTGGCGTTGTGGACATCGACGCCCACCTCGATCACGGTGGTGGAGACCAGCACCTTGGTTTCATTGGCTGCGAAGGACGCCATGGTTTCCGACTTCAGCTGCGGATCCTGCCGCCCATGCAGCGGCGCCAGGGGCACGCCGGCCAGCGACGGCTCCTCCAGGAGGCTCTCGACGACGGCGGTCACCGAGGCGAGTTCGCGGGACGGACCTTCCTCTGACAATTCAGCGTCGGTAGGTTCCTTTTCTCCGGGGCTGAAGTCGCCGTCGTCGTCCGAACCGATTTTGGGGCAGACCACGTAGACCTGGTGCCCGGCTTCAACTTCTTCCCGTGAGCGCTTCCAAATCCGGTCCACCCATCCGGGGTTTTCCGCCAGGCCCACTACATGCGTGGAGATGGGAGCGCGGCCCGCGGGCAATTCATCCAGGATGGACGTCTCAAGATCACCAAAGACCGTCATGGCGACCGTCCGGGGAATGGGCGTGGCGGTCATAACCAACAAATGGGGTGGCCGCAGCGCCTTGGCCCGCAGGGCATCACGCTGCTCCACGCCAAAACGGTGCTGTTCATCCACCACGATCAGGCCGAGGTCCTGGAAGCTCGTCTTGTCGCTCAAGAGGGCGTGCGTACCGATGACGATCCCGGCGTTGCCGGAGGCGGCGTCGAGCATGGCCTGTTTCCGTGCCGCGGTTGGCATGGAACCCGTCAGGAGCGTGACCTGGACCCCTTGCTGCCCGGTGTCCCCTCCGAGCATTCCGGCGCCGCCGAACAGTTGGTCCCGTGCCAGCGGTCCCAGGGTCCGTCGAATGGAATCGAAGTGCTGGGCAGCGAGCACCTCCGTGGGAGCCAGCAGTGCGGCCTGGCCCCCGGCGTCCACTACCTGGAGCATCGCCCGGAGGGCAACGATCGTCTTTCCGGAACCCACCTCGCCTTGCAGGAGCCGGTTCATGGGGGTGTCGCGGGCGAGCTCTTCGGACAGCGTCTTGCCCACCGTGGCCTGGCCGGCAGTCAGGGTGAAGGGCAGGTTCCGGTCAAACTCCGCCAGCAGTCCCCCGGCAGCCGGGCGCCGGGCTGTCGCTTCCTCGGCAGCCAACTGTGCCCGCCGCCGGGCCAGGGCCGTTTGCAGGACCAGCGCCTCTTGGTACCGGAAACGGCCCTGGGCCCGCTGCCAGTCCTTGGCAGTCTCCGGTGAATGGATCAAGCGGTAGGCATCGGCCACGCTCAGCAGGCCGTCCCTGGCAACGACGGATTCGGGGAGCGGATCAGCCAGAGCATCGAGGTCCAGGGTTTCCAGCAGTGCTGTGATGACCTTGTGGATGGACCAGCTGGTGAGCTTGGCAGTGGCCGGGTAGACCGGGATGGGCATGGCCGCAAGCTTCTCGGGATCGATTGAACCCTCAGCGTCAGGGTCTTCATCCAGCAGGAGGAAATCCGGATTGGTCAGGCCCAAGGCGCCGGCGTACCGCGTGACCTTCCCGGAGAACAAGGCCCGGCGGCCCTGCAGGAGCTCGGCCTTGGCACGGAATCCGTTGAAGAAACTGACCTTCAAGGTGCCGGGAACCTGGCTCCCACCGGCCTCGTCCGTCACCACGATGTCCGTGATGGAACCACGGCGGGCGCGCATCTGCCGGGTGCTGTTGGAAACCACCCGGGCAATCAGCGTCACTTCCTCGTCGAGGGGAAGGTTGCTGATGGGCGTCAGCTCCCCACGGTTGAGGTACCTCCGCGGAAAGTAGTTGAGCAGGGAGCCGGTGGTCCGCAGTCCAAGGTGCTTTTCAATGACGGCCGCGGAGCGCTTTCCGATCCTGCGTTCAAGCGGCAATTCCACTTCAGTCGTCATGCCCGCCCATTGCGTCGCGTGGCAGGGCCAACTGGCTGACCGCTATGTCCGTGGGCTCGCCCAACGAACGGATCAGTGCCACGGCTGGTTCAGGATCCGGAACGTGGACGTGGACCCGCCACCGGTAGCTGGCATCCACCGGGGAATCGTCGTCGTCGTCTTCGTTCCGCGAGGCACCGCCCACCTGGCTCATGATGACGGAGTCGCCCATTTCGTCCAGGCGCTGGCGCAGGATGGCAGCGTTCAAAGGGGAAAGCTCAATGGTGCACATGACCTCCACCCCGTCGTCGGCAGGCATGTGCTCGTGGATATGTGGATCCTGGAGTTTGTAGCCGTGCAAGCCGTCCAGGAGTTCGTCCTGCAACTCTTCACCGAGCACGGCCGAACGCAGGCAGTCCAGCACCAGGAGCATGCCAACGCCACCGGCATCCACCACCCGTGCTTCATGGAGCGGAGCGAGCTCGTCCTCGGTACGCACCACAGCCTGGTATGCGGCCTCAACGGTGGCATCCAGTGCCAGGCCGAGTGCGTGGTTGCTGTCGTCGCCGTTCTGGGTTGCGTCCACGGCCTGTGCCGCATGCGCGGCCGCCTCCAGGACGGACAGCATGGTGCCGGATACCGGTTCGCTCAACGCGGACCAGGCCCGGATCTGCGCCCGGTTCAGGGCCGTGGCAAGCAACGGGGCGCTCAGCCTGGACTTGCCCGCCAGCGGCTCTGCCGCCGCACAGAGGAAGACGGCGAAGAGTGTTCCCGAATTGCCCCTTGCCTGTTCCATGGCAGCCTGCCCGGCCCGGGCCAGCACGGCGCCAACGTCGTTTCCGGTGTCAGGGGCCTCCGGGCCGTTACCCAGCGCGCCAGCCGCGGCGCGGACCGTGAGATACAAGTTGGTTCCGGTATCGCCGTCGGCGACGGGGAAGATGTTGATCGCATTGAGGCGGTCGCTGTGGTTGCCGAGGACCACCTCAGCCTTGCCGAGCCAACGCTTCATGGCGTGCGCATTCGCTGCGATCTTAGTCTGCAAAGTGATCCCATCCCACGGTGTCAGCAGCCTGCCCGGCAATCCGGACGCCGTCGCCTTGTGACCCGGCAACCGCCTGAACTGAGCCTATCGCAGTGAAGCCGTCAGGTAACTGGATATCTGCTGGGAAGGTGGCCAGCAAACCATGGTCTTCTCCTCCACCCACCACCCACGGCATGGGATCCTGGCCAAGCAACGCAGCGACGGGTTCCAAGGCAGCGGCATAGCCCTTCAACGCCACGGGATCAAAGTCGAAGACGGCGTTGCTCGCAGCGGCGAGCCGGCCGGCGTCGCGCATTAACCCATCCGAAATGTCCATCATGGCCGTGGCACCGGCACGGGCAGCCAGCGGTCCGGCAGCCAGGGGCGGGGTGGGCCGGCACTGGCTGTCCGCCAGGGACCGCTGCTCCGCGGTCCACTCGGTGACGGGAACGTGGCTCTCCAGCAGTGCCAGACCGGCAGCCGCGCGCCCCAGCGTCCCGGCCACCGCCACGACATCCCCGGCGCGGGCGCCCGAACGCAGCACGGGCTCCAGGCCACCCAGTGAACCCACGACGGCGACTGTCACCGCGATCTCCCGGCCACGGCCGAGGTCGCCACCGGACACCGAACAATCCGGTGCTCCGAGGGCAACGATGGCGGCGGTGAGACCGTCGGCGAAATCCTCCACCCAGGCCACCGGCGTGGCTGGTGGCATGGTGAGGCTGACCACCAAGGACGTCGCTTGGCCGCCCATCGCGTTGATGTCGCTCAAGTTCTGCGCGGCGGCCTTCCAGCCGACGTCGAAACCTGTGGTCCGGTAACCGCTGTTCCAGGCAAGGCGGAAATCCTGGTCCTGGGTCTGAGTATCGATGGAGATGAGGGTGCGGCCATCCGGAGCCGCCACCATGGCGGCGTCGTCCCCCGGCCCCAGGAGGATGCTGGCGCTGGTATTCAAGCGCGGAAAAATCCGGGAAAGGAGCTGGGACTCGCTCACGTGGGCGACTGTCAATGGTTCAGCTGGCAACTGTTCTGCGGGCACGCTCCTACGCTATCGCGGGCAACCGACAGAATAATGCGGGATAGGCTGGACTGATGCACCGAAAGACCCTTCGCCGGACATCGGCGGCACTTGCCGTGTCCGGAATCGCCGCTCTTGCCTTGTCTGCCTGTTCCCCCGCCGTGGATGTCTCGCCGGCCGCCGACGCCGCCAATCCCGCGTGCGCGCCCCTGATGGTGGCCCTTCCGGACAAGATCGGCGACGCGGCGTTGCGCAAGACCAACAGCCAGGCAACGGCGGCGTGGGGGGATCCTTCGCAGGTCATCCTAAGGTGCGGGGTGAACGTCCCGGGCCCCACTACCGACCGTTGCGTCAGTGTCAACGACATTGATTGGGTCATCAAGGAAGGCGATCCCTACTACACCCTGACCACGTACGGCCGGGAGCCAGCCACCGAAATCCTCATGGATCCGGACAAGATCAGTTCGGCCACGGTCCTGGCAGACCTTGCGAACGCAGCAGGCAAAATCAAGGCCACCCGACAGTGCGTGGGCCAGGAAGACCTGCAGGACCTGCCGTCCACCAAGTAGGGCGGCCGGCAGGTTCCCTTATATCAGCAGAGCTTAGTGTGGATCAGCGGAGTCCGGTCTTGCGGGTCAGCGCCAACTGGATCAGTTCGTCGATCAGGTCACCGTAGGCAAGGCCTGAGGCGGCCCACATCTGCGGGTACATGCTCTTGGGCGTAAACCCGGGCATGGTGTTGATTTCGTTGATGATCAACCCGCCCGAAGGCGTGTAGAAGAAGTCCACCCGACTGAGTCCTTCGGCTCCTACGGCGTCGAAGGCGACGGCGGCCAGTTCCCGGACCCGTGCAATGGCTTCCTCAGGCATGTCGGCCGGGCAGCTCAGGGCTGCTGCGCCATCATCGACGTACTTCGCGGCGAAGTCATAGAACTGGTGTTCTCCCGCGGCCACGGCGATCTCGCCGGGCATGGAGGTCCTGGGAGCATCCGTGCCGCGGCCCTGCAGCACGGCACATTCGATTTCGCGGCCCACAATGCCCGCTTCGATGACCAGCTTCAGGTCATGGCGGCGGGCCTCTTCGATGGCTGCGTCCAGCCCTTCCAGGGAATCGACCTTGGAAATGCCCATGGACGATCCCGCGCGGGCGGGCTTGACGAAGACCGGATAGCCAAGTTTGTCCACGCGCTTGCGTACGGCCTCGGCATCGGTGAGCCATTCACGGTCCGTCACGGCGACGTAGGGGCCAACCGTCAGGCCGGCGGCCTCGAAGACCACCTTCATGAAATGCTTGTCCATGCCCACGGCCGATGCCAGGACTCCGGCGCCGACGTAGCGGGTGTCCGAAAGTTCCAGGAGCCCCTGGACGGTCCCGTCTTCGCCCCACGGTCCATGGAGCAGGGGAAAGACGACGTCCACGGAACCAAGCTCCTGGGGGACCGCGTTGGGCTCGGTCACCACAAGCTGGTGCGCTCCGCCGATCTCGGCCAAGGTGACGGTCTTGTCCGAGGCTGCCACTTCCGGCAGTGCTGCCGAGCTCAGGGACCACTGGCTGGTGTCCCCGGAAGCGAGGACCCATTGCCCGGACTTGGCGATGCCGATCGGCACAACCTCGTACTTGGTGGTGTCGATGGCCCCCATGACGCCGGCAGCCGTGACGCAGCTGACCGCGTGCTCGCTGGACCGTCCGCCAAAAAGGATGGCAACGCGGGGTCGCCGGCCTGCTGCGGGAGTGGTTACTTCAGTGGCCATCAGTAGTCGCCTTCGGACTTCAGTGCCCGGGCCAGCAGTCGCGGGCCCAGGTCATCAACGGACATCTTGCCTTCAAGGACCGCAACAACGGCTGCGGTGATGGGCATCTCAACATTCAATTTGCCGGCCAGTTCGTGCACGGCGGGGCCTGATTTGATGCCCTCGGCTGTTTGGGTCATGCGCTCCGAAACCTGCTCGAGGCTCAATCCTTCGCCCAGGAGCCGCCCTGCGGTGTGGTTCCTGGACAAGGCTGACGAGCAGGTGGCCACGAGGTCGCCGAGCCCGGCAAGGCCGGCCATGGTATGTGCCTCGCCGCCGAGCGCCAGGGCCAGCCGGGAGGTCTCCGCCAGGCCACGCGTGATAACGGAGGCCTTGGTGTTGTCCCCCATCTGCTTGCCCTCACAAATGCCCACCGCCAAGGCGATCACGTTCTTGACGATGCCGCCGATCTCCACGCCAACAACATCGGTGCTGGTGTAGGGGCGGAAGTAGGGAGCAGTGCAGCACAGCGCGATGGCTGCGGCCGTTTCGGCGTCGCTGCAGGCAACCACGGAAGCCGTCGGCTGTTCCCTGGCGATTTCCATGGCCAGGTTGGGTCCGGACACGACGGCCACGCGGGAAGCGGGGATCCCCAGCTCCTGGGCGATCACCTCGCTCATGCGGGCATCGCTGCCAAGCTCCAGGCCCTTCATGAGGGACACCACAACAGCGTTGGGTTCCAGCAGCCGCTTCCACTCCCCCAACTGGGGCCGGAGCGACTGCGCCGGGACTGCCAGGACCACCAGGCCCGCGCCCTGCAGGACTTCTGCCACATCGGTGGACGCCGTAACGCTGTGCGGTAGCCCGATGTCCTTCAGGTACTGTCCGTTGCGGTGCGATGCATTGATGTCCGCGACGACTTCCGCGCGGCGGCCCCACACCTGGACGGTGCGGGCGGCGCCTGCGGCGGCCGCCGCGTCCGCGAGGACCTTGGCAAACGTGGTGCCCCATGAGCCTGCGCCCAGGACAGCTACCTTGTCCGGAGCGGGGATGGCAGGTTCAGGAAGGGTCATTTGCCGCCCTCGGATTCAGCGGGCCTGTCCTTGCCGGACTCGGCTCCGCGTTCAACAAACCGTCCGTGCTTGCTCTGTTGGTGGACAGCCGGATCCCAGCGCTGGGCCGGCGGCTCTTCACCGCGGAGCGTCGCCAGGAGTTCCGTCACCGCATCCATGATGACGTCGGTTGCCTCGGTCAGGGTGGTCCGGTCCATGGGCCGGTCTGCGAAAGCACTCAAGTCAACGGGTTCCCCGATCAGGACCCGTACCGTTTTTCGAGGGAAGATGTGGAAGCGCTTGGCGTACCGGGGAAAGACTTCATGGGCACCCCAGTGGGCCATGGGTACCACCGGAGCGCCTGTTTGCAGGGCCAGGCGGGCCGCCCCGGTGTGGCCCTTCATGGGCCACAGATCCGGATCCCTGGTCAGCGTGCCCTCCGGATAAATGATGATGGCGCCACCGGCGTCCACCACCTCTTTGGCCACCTGCAGCGAGCGGTTGGCACCCGCCGTCGAGCGCTCCACGGGGATCTGCCGGGTGGCCTTCAAGAGGGCACCCACCACGGGCGCCTTGAACAGCCCCGACTTCGCCAGGAAGTGCGGAGGACGTTTCTGGTTGTAGAGCATGTGGCCGATCACGATGGGGTCGATCTCGGTGCAGTGGTTCGGGGCTGCGATGAAGCCACCCGCGGGAAGTTTTTCCGTGCCCTCCCACTTCTTGGCCATCAGGATATTCATCAATGGACGCGCGATGCTTGCCAGCAACACGAACGTGGCACGGCTCTTGGCCGATTCCTTCAAAGGAGTCCCCTGCTACTTGGTGGTGGTGATATCGAAATCGGCGCCCAGGCCGGCGAGTTTTTCGGTGAAGCGCTCGTAGCCGCGGTTGATGATGTCAATGCCCGTGACCCGGGAAGTTCCCGTGGCTGCCAACGCGGCAATGAGATGGCTGAAGCCGCCGCGGAGGTCAGGGATGTCGATCTCGGTTCCGCGCAGCGGCGTGGGTCCGGAAATGACTGCCGAATGGAGGAAGTTGCGCTGGCCGAAACGGCACGGAACGCTGCCCAAGCACTCGCGGTGCACCTGGATGTTGGCACCCATGCGCGCCAGGGCGTCGGTGAAGCCAAAGCGGTTCTCGTAGACGGTCTCATGCACGATGGACACGCCTTCGGCCTGCGTCAGCGCCACCACGAGCGGCTGCTGCCAGTCGGTCATGAAGCCGGGGTGGACGTCCGTTTCCAGCACCAAGGGCGTGAGCTTTCCGCCGGGGTGGTAGAAGCGGATGCCGTCGTCGCCGATGTCCATTCCGCCGCCCACCTTGCGGTAGGTGTTCAGGAACGTCATCATGTCCCGCTGCGAGGCGCCTTCGACGAAGATGTCGCCACGGGTGACCAGCGCGGCTGAAGCCCACGACGCCGATTCGTTGCGGTCCGCGAGGGCGCGGTGGTTGTAGCCGCGAAGGTCCTTGACGCCCTCAATGCGGATGGTGCGGTCCGTCTGGACGCTGATGATGGCGCCCATCTTCTGCAGCACGGCAATGAGGTCGATGACCTCCGGTTCGGTGGCTGCACCGGAGAGTTCGGTGATGCCCTCCGCGCGCGTGGCGCTGAGCAGCACCTGTTCCGTGGCACCAACCGAGGGATACGGCAGCGAGATCTTGGCGCCATGGAGGCCATGCGGAGCGGAGATGTGGATGCCACCAGGGCGCTTTTCCACGACTGCGCCGAACTGGCGCAACACGTTCAGGTGGTAATCGATGGGGCGGTCGCCGATCTTGCAGCCGCCAAGGTCCGGAATGAACGCCTCACCGATCGCGTGGATCAGCGGCCCGCACAGCAGGATCGGGATCCGGGAATCCCCGGCGTGCGCATCGATGGCCGTGCTGGATGCCGTCTTGGCGTCCTTGGGGTCCAGCGTCAGGTCGCCCGTCGCGGCGTCCTTGGCCACGGTAACGCCGTGGAGCTGCAGGAGGCTGGTGACAACCTCCACGTCCTTGATCTCCGGCACGTTCCGCAGCACGGACGGCTCGCTGCCCAGCAGCGCCGCAACCATGGCCTTGGGTACAAGGTTCTTGGCCCCGCGCACGGTCACTCGTCCAGTCAAAGGGACCCCACCGCGGATTGTCAGAACACTACTCATCTATACCGGTTTCCTCACGACTACTCGCCCCCCATACTTTCAAAGGCTCCAGCTAAGCATAGAAGCTCGCGTTACCGAACCGAAATGCAACGGCTGCGCGGCGGGGATATCCCCGGCCTTGCGTGGGCCCATGAAAAAAGACCGGCAAGCCCTTCGGAAAGGGCTGTCCGGTCTTCTTTCGGGGTGTAAACCCACCCCTGGCGCTTGCCGCGCAGGCTTTAGCTTTTTGCGGGAAGCGTCGTCGGCTTGAAGGATGGCCGGGTGGCCTCGTACGCCGTGATGTCTTCTTCGTGCTGCAGGGTCAGGCCGATGTCGTCGAGGCCTTCCAGGAGGCGCCAACGGGTGTAGTCGTCAATCTCGAACGGTGCCACGACATTGCCGCATTCCACCGTCTTGGATACCAGATCCACCTTCACTTCGGCGCCCGGGCTGTTCTCCAGGACCTTCCAGATGAGTTCGATGTCGTCCTGGGCCACTTGGGCGGCCAGGAGGCCCTGCTTCCCGGAGTTGCCGCGGAAGATATCGGCGAAGCGGGAGGACAGGACGGCCTTGAAACCGTAATCCTTGAGCGCCCATACAGCGTGTTCGCGCGAGGATCCCGTACCGAAGTCCGGCCCGGCCACCAACACGGAGCCGGACGCGAAGGGCTCCTGGTTCAGGATGAAGGACTCATCCTTGCGCCATGCCGCAAACAAGGCGTCCTCAAACCCGGTACGGGTGATGCGCTTGAGGTACACAGCAGGGATGATCTGGTCCGTGTCCACGTTGCTCTGGCGCAGCGGGACGCCGATGCCGGTGTGGGTAGTGAATGCTTCCATGGGAATCCTCCTAGACTGCGGTTCCGGTCAATGTGCCTGCAGAGGCCGGTTCAAGGTCCGACGGCGAGCTCAAGGTGCCGCGGACAGCTGTGGCTGCAGCCACTACGGGAGAGACCAAGTGGGTTCGGCCGCCCTTGCCCTGCCGGCCTTCGAAGTTGCGGTTGGACGTTGATGCGCACCGCTCCCCCGGCTCCAGCTGGTCCGGGTTCATGCCCAAGCACATGGAGCAACCGGCGAAGCGCCACTCGGCACCGAAGTCCTTGAACACTTTGTCCAGGCCCATGGCTTCGGCTTCCAGGCGGACACGGGCGGAACCGGGAACCACCAGCATGCGCACGTTCGGGTCCTTCTCACGACCGCGGATGATGTCCGCAGCCGCGCTCAGGTCCTCGATGCGCGAGTTGGTGCAGGAGCCCAGGAATACCGTGTCCACGCGGATGTCCTTCATGGGGGTTCCAGCTTCGAGCCCCATGTACGTCAGCGCGCGTTCTGCGGCGAGTTTGGCGTTCTCGTCGCCGAAGTCCTCGGGAGAGGGAACCTTGGCGGAGAGGGACACGCCCTGGCCCGGGTTGGTTCCCCAGGTCACGAACGGTTCCAGCGTGTTGGCGTCCAGGTCCACCTCTACGTCGAACGTGGCGTCCTCATCGGTGTGGAGCGTGTTCCAGTATTCGACGGCGGCATCCCAGTCGGCGCCTTCCGGCGCGTGGGGACGGCCCTGCATGTAGTCGTAGGTGGTCTGGTCCGGAGCCACCATGCCGGCGCGTGCACCGGCCTCGATGGACATGTTGCAGATGGTCATGCGGGCATCCATGGACAGTGCGCGGATGGCGGAACCACGGTACTCCAGGACGTAACCCTGGCCACCGCCGGTACCGATCTTGGCAATGACGGCGAGGATGATGTCCTTGGCCGTGACACCGGGGCGCAGGGTGCCCTCGACGTTGATGGCCATGGTCTTGAACGGCTTCAGGGACAGCGTCTGGGTGGCCATGACGTGCTCCACCTCGGAGGTGCCGATACCCATGGCCAACGCACCGAAAGCGCCGTGCGTGGAGGTGTGCGAGTCGCCGCAGACCACTGTCATGCCGGGCTGCGTCAGGCCGAGCTGTGGGCCGACGACGTGCACGATGCCCTGTTCCTTGTCGCCCAGGGAGTGCAGGCGGACACCGAACTCCTTGCAGTTGGCGCGCAGCGTCTCGATCTGCGTCCGGCTGGTGAGGTCCGCGATCGGCTTGTCGATGTCCAGAGTGGGGGTGTTGTGGTCCTCGGTGGCGATGGTGAGGTCCACGCGGCGCAGCTTGCGGCCGGCCAGGCGCAGGCCCTCGAAGGCCTGCGGGGACGTCACCTCGTGGACCAGGTGCAGGTCGATGAAAAGAAGATCGGGCTGGGCATTGGCTCCTTCGCCTTCACCCTTGCGCACAACATGCGCGTCCCAGACTTTCTCGGCCAGTGTCTTTCCCACGGCCTGCTCCCTTCACTGTTGGTTGTTCTGCATCCACTGAATCAGCACGGCTGCCAAATAGACCAGTGAAACAACTTGCATCTCAGATATTGAGACGGCAATATCATTACATGGACAATTCTAGTGGAGTCGGTGTCATTGATAAAGCGGCCCAGGTACTGGACGCGCTCGAGGCAGGGCCCACCACGCTTGCACAACTCGTGGCCGCCACGGGCCTGGCCAGGCCCACGGTCCATCGGCTCGCGCTGGCCCTGGTCCACCACCGTTTGGTGAGCCGCGATATTCAAGGACGGTTCGTCCTCGGCAGCCGCCTTGTGGAACTCGCCTCGGCCGCGGGCGAAGACCGGCTCATCGCCTCCGCCGGTCCCGTGCTGATCCAACTCCGCGATGCCACCGGCGAAAGCGCCCAGATCTTCCGCAGGCAAGGCGACTGGCGCGTGTGCGTCGCCTCGGCCGAACGCCCCATCGGTCTTCGGGACACCATCCCGGTGGGAACGCAATTGTCCATGAAGGCCGGCTCCGCCGCCCAAGTGCTGCTGGCGTGGGAAGACCACGACCGTCTCCTTGAAGGACTGCAGAACGCGCGGTTTACGCCCACCGTCCTTGCTGGAGTACGACGCCGGGGCTGGGGTCAGAGCCTCGGCGAACGCGAGCCCGGGGTCGCCTCGGTTTCGGCTCCGGTCCGCGGGCCGTCCGGCCGCGTCATTGCCGCCGTGTCCATCTCGGGACCGATCGAGCGCCTCACCCGACAGCCGGGCCGGCTTCACGCCGAAGTGGTGTGCAATGCGGCCCGGGTCCTCACCGAAGCCCTGCGCAAAAGCAACGACTGACCGACGGAAGGGTGGTCCCATGGAGAATTACGCTGTGTTCCTGCGCGGCATCAACGTGGGTGGCATCAACATCAAGATGGCGGACCTCAAGTCAGCCCTGAAGGACCAACCCTTTTCCCAGGTGAAGACACTGCTGGCCAGCGGCAACGTTGTACTGCAGAGCGGACTGACGCCGGCGAAAGTGAAGTCCGGCTTCGAAAAGTGCCTGCGGGACTCGTTCGGCTATGACGCTTGGGTGGTGGTGCTCACGGCAGGCCGCGTGGGCGAACTGGTGGCCGCCTGCCCGTATCCCGCTGACGACAAATCCACCCATAGCTATGTCACTCTGGCTTCCGACGCGGCAATGCTGGATGAACTCGTGGAGGCGGGCCACGCCTTGGACAGTGTGGAGCTGACCAGGCTGGGCCCTGAAGCCTTGGCTTGGCTGGCACCAGCCGGTGGAACGCTGGACAGTCCATTCAGCAAACTCACGGCCAAGGCCCGCTACAAGGCAGGAACCACCACCCGCAACCTTCGCACCTTGATCAAAGTCAGGGACGCCGCAACGTCACTCTGACGCCCCGGAACGGATCCTCGGCGTCAGCCGCCCCGCGCTGCCTTCAGTGCAGCATTGAAGGCCTCCAGGCGGGTAATTTCCACCTCCACCGGTTCAACGATGTGCTCTTCTGCCACGAGCCCCACCGCGGCCCGCAGCCGCCTGGAAGCTCCCTTGGCGCGGACCCGGGCAGCTCCGGCGCCCAACATCCGCCCGCCAAGGGCCAGCACCACTCCGAACAACACTCCTCCGGCGACCATGAGCGTGGGCCAGGGCCAGCCTTCCGTCCTGGGGACCTCGGGGATGGGCAACTGGAAATAGCCCAGGGCCGCCATGACGCCCAGCCAGGCAAGGCCACCGACGGCCAACAGCAGGGCAAGCCACTGGAAAGCGTTGAAGAGTGCCCACCAAAGGGGGCGCCTGGACGCCTTGAGGTCCGTACCCGCAATGGCCTGGTCCAAGGCATCCGGCAGCTGTTCCCGCCCGTCCCGGGCAACGCCACGAATGGCCGCCCGCCACGGTCCGGGAGCGCCCGCCGAAGCGTCATCCACGAACGCCCTGACGGCTGCGTCCGTTCGGGCCCGCCCCGGCGCCCCGGCGGGTGGAAGCGAGGTCCTGTTCAGTTCCGGTTTGGCGTCGTCCCTGCCCAGGTTCAGCCGTCGCAGTGGATCGGGACGGAACCGGAGAAGCCACCGCGTCACGGGCCAGCCGGTCCTGCGTGCCGATTGCCGCTTGAAGGACCGCTCGACGGCGTGCACCACCAGGGGAACATTCGCCGCTGTGGCCAGCTCTGCAACCAAGTGTGCTTTCGCTTGTGATGAGACACCGTGGGCTTCCCCGTCGCCGGAAACCTCCGCGAGGCCGGAGGCCGCCCTGGCCACGTCAGCCGAGAGCCGCTGGGTGGCAGCCTCCCGCTGGACCACGACGTTTCTGATGGCTCCGCGGACGGCCGCGACGCCGTCGCCCGTCACAGCAGAGGTGCCGAAAACCGGCACGCCGGCCAGGCCATCCTGCTCCAGGATTCCCCGCAGCGAATCCACCACGGCGTTCCCATCCGCAGCGTTGAGTTTGTCCATCTGGTTAAGGACAACCAGGGTCACGGCACCGTGGGTGGCCATGGGACGCAGGAAGCCGTGGTGAACGGCGGCATCGGCATACTTCTGGGGATCCAGTACCCACACCAGGACGTCCACCATGCCCGCGAGGCGCTCGACCAGCTGGCGGTTCTCCACGGTGGTGGAGTCGATGTCCGGCAAGTCGAGCAGGATCAGGCCGGCCTCGCCTCCAGCGAAGTCCGCGACCTCCGGCAGCGCATGCCGGTCACGCACGTCCAGCCAGTCCAGGAGCGGCCCGCTGCCTTCTTCACCCCACACCGCGGCCAGCGGCGCTGACGTAGTGGGCCTGCGTGCCGCCGCCGTGGCGAGGTTGCTGCCCGAGACAGCGTTGAAGAGTGAGGACTTCCCGCTGCCGGTCGCACCGAAGAACCCAACCACGGTATGCCCGGTCGACAGGGAGCGCCGCGAGGCAGCACGGTCCAGGACGTCGTAAACCGCCTCCAGCTGGGCATCGGCCAGGACTCCAGCCGCCAATTCCCGGGCAGTATTGAGGGAATCCAACCGCTCCTGAAGCCTGGATGCCGAGCGGACCTGGGAGTGACGGCTCATGCCACGCCCGCCAGCCGGCGCAACTCCCCGGCATGGCCGAGGAGCTTGCTGCCATCCCCCTGGCCTTCCGCCGGCAGCCGGTCCAGGAACCGCTTCTCTTCGCCATCGAGCAACCGTTGGCAGTGCGCTTGCAGGTCCTCGCGGGCTTGCCGGGCCAAGCGGCGCACGGCATCTTCGCCGAAGACAGCCTCGAGCACGCGTTGGCCCACCACCGCCGTGCCGCCCGCTATGCCGATCTCAAGGCCACTCAACCCCGCCGTCATGGAAAAGACCACCACCATGAGCGCTGCCCCCAGTCCATTCACGCCAAAAGACAACCACCGCGCCTGCGTGCGTTTGCCCTGGCCCTGCGTGCGGATCAGCTCCATGAGGCCTTCCTGCCATTGGCGTATTGCCGCGGCGGCCACGGCATCAAACCCGGGCGACGTGCCGGAAAGATCGTCCCCGCCCAGCAGCTGCCGCCCGGCCGGCTCGGAACGCCACCTTCTGTCCACGTTCTCCGCGGCATTGGCTGCCTCGTCCAGGATCACCGCTTGCAGTCCTGACTCGATCGCAGTCTCCACCTTGACGGCCGGGGCAGGTTCGCCGCGGAAATAGGCGCCCACGCGGTCCCGCAGCCGGCCGATGTTCTGCTCCAGAGTCCTGAAGAATTCGCCTGTTCCCACGAAATCCTGCCAGCGTGCCAGCACCTCGCCCCGCAGTAACGCCCCGTCCTTGGTGGCATCCAGGATCCTCCTGAGCGCCGCGGCATACTCGTCGTTGGCCGTGGCACGGAGGTCTTGCGCAGCGGCCTCCTGTGCGGTTGCCGCGGCGGCAATCCCCTCCAGCCGGGTGCTCACCGCTTTGACGGCACCGTTGAGCGTGCGCCTGGCGACGTCGGCACGGCCGGCCGCGTCGGCAGCCAGGGCCACCAGCCACCGCTGCAAGGGTTCCACCGATTCACCGGGCAGCATGCCCAAGCCGTCCAAGGCACTCTCCCGCACAACAAACAGCTGTGCTTCGCCGAGTCCTTGACGTTCCAGCATTGCCTGCAGATCGGTCCTGACTTCCTCCTCCGCCGCTGGCGGCACGCGGTCCAGAACCACAGCCACGGTGATGTCCCGCGAAGCTGCATCCAGAAGCAGCCGCCAGGGAACGGCGTCGGCATAGCGGTTGGCAGTGGTGACAAAAATCCAAAGGTCTGCTGCGGCCAGCAATTGGCCGGCCAGCCGGCGGTTGTCATCAGAAACCGAATCGACGTCCGGGGCGTCCAGGATGGCTATCCCCTGCGGTACATCCTGGTGTGCCACGAGGACCAGCGAGGTCAGGGCGCCGGCGTCCGGTGTGGGCCCGGCCTGGTTGGCGGGGAGCGGAACCACGGCAACGCTCCCGCGGATCCGGGCCAGCGTGGGGAGAATGCGGGTGCCTTCGAACCACTCGGCGTCCCGGGGGTTGTGCAGGAGAATCGGCTGGCGCGTGGTGGGCCTGATCGCCCCCGCGCGCGTCACTGGATAACCCACCAAGGCGTTCACAAGGGTCGACTTGCCGGCACCGGTCGACCCGCCAACCACTGCCAGCAGGGGAGCGTCCAGGCTGCGGTAACGGGGAATGATGTAGTCATCCAACTGAGCCAGGACCTCGGCTATCCATCTGCGCCCCTCCCCGGCCTCGGGAAGCGCCAAGGGCAGGGTGGTACCGGAAAGATCGGCCCGTGCGGTTTCGAGGGCATGCACCGCACCGTCAAACGAATTTCCGGAATGAGGGCCGGTCCGCGGCTGTGGGGAATCCTGGTCTGCGGTCACTGCTTCATCATGCCAGCCCTGTGCCGGGGATAGGTTGGAAGCAGGGGCCATTGTGGAAAAAAGAAATCCCCCGGAGCGCTGCTCCGGGGGATTCATGTGTGACCCCAGCGGGATTCGAACCCGCGTTACCGCCGTGAGAGGGCGGCGTACTAGGCCGCTATACGATGGGGCCCTGCACTTTTCTATCACCGTTTCCGGCGATCAAGCTGAATGAGTATTTCATACTTTCAGCTTGTTTCCAAATCGACGAATCAATTCGGATTCTCCATGAATTCCAGTAAATTTTTACTGCAATTCCAGAGCTGGGATACCAGGACTCGAACCTAGAATGACGGTACCAGAAACCGTAGTGTTGCCAATTACACCATATCCCAAAGTGACTTTCGGACCGGAGATGATCACCGCGGTTTTCCCTTGGTTTTTCCCTCCGTGCCCCTCAGCACGAGTAATTACTCTACCCGAGACTTTTGACCTGCACAAATCGGAAGAGCGTTACCTGCGTCACAGGGTCCTACGTCCGTGCAGACGCCTCGAGCAGCAGACCGGACAGGGAATCAACCTGGCGTCCGGCAAAGTCCTCCACGACTTCCCCGGTGCGGTTCAGCCATACTCCCACCAGGCCCGCATCGCATGCTCCGTCAGCGTCCAGCAAGCGGTTATCGCCGACGTACAAGGTCTCCCCTGGCGTTGTCCCCAGCAGGCGAACCCCTTCGAGGTAAATGGCGGGATCGGGTTTTGCGGCGCCAACGGTGTCCGTCCCCACGAGGACCTTGATCCTCTCCAGGCCGGCACCGTTCAGCTTGGCTCGCTGGTAGTCGTGCACGTTGTTGCTTACGGCACCGTAGGGAACGCCGGCGGCATCCAGGGCATCCAGTACGCCGGAAACATCGTCGAATGCCCGCACGTAGGCCGTCTGCCGCTGGTGGTATTCGGCAACCCACGCCTGGGATTCCTCGCCTTCGGCAAGCTCCACCCCGAAGTGACCCAAAGCAGCGCGTCCCCGGAGCAGCCTCTGCTCGTTGAAGGTCAGTTCCCCCGCCAGGTAGCGGTCGTAGAAGTGCGTTGTTTCATGGGTGAAAATGCGTCCGAACTTCACCCACCCGGCCTGGTCCAGGCCGGGCAGGAGATGTTCGCTGACGTCACGCAACGCCGTGGTCATGGCGTACTCAAGGTCCACCAGGGTGTCGTCGATATCGAACAGCACCCCGCGAATGGTGCCGAAAGAGCTTGCAATCGCCATGCCGGATCCGTCCCTAGCCGCGGAAAGCGCGGACCCGGGCCAAGGAGGAGTCCTTGCCAAGGATGACCATGGATTCGAAGAGCGGAGGCGAAATGCGGCGACCGGATATCGCGGTACGGACAGGGCCGAAGGCCGCACGGGGCTTGATGCCAAGATCTTCAACCAGTGCCTGCTTGAGCGCGGCCTGGATGTTCTCGGCGGTCCACTCCCCGATCGGCTCCAAGGCGGCGAGGGCAGCGTCCAGGACTTCCTCAAGGTTTGCCGGCAATCCCTTGCGCGCGTCATCGGCGACGTCGATCGCGTCATCGGCCTTGAACAGGAAGGCCAGCATTTCAGGTGCTTCGCCGAGCAAGGCGATCCGTTCCTGGACCAGCGGAGCAGCTTCCCGGAGGATCTCTTCCTGGCGCGGTGTCAGGATCTCACCCACGAAACCGGCTGCACGAAGGTAGGGAACCAGGCGCTCTTCGAACACCCCGGGCGCAAGCATGCGGACGTGGGTGCCGTTGATGGCTTCTGCCTTCTTGAGGTCGAAGCGCGCCGGGTTGCCAAGGACATCATGGATGTCGAAGTTGGCCACAAGCTGCTCAACCGTGAAGATGTCCTCGTCCGCACTGAGCGACCAGCCCAGCAGCGACAGGTAGTTCAGGAGGCCCTCGGGGATGAAGCCCCGCTCGCGGTGCAGGAACAGGCTGGACTCGGGGTCACGCTTGGACAGCTTCTTGTTGCCCTGGCCCATGACGTACGGCAGGTGCCCGAACTGTGGCATGTACTCGGCCACGCCGATGGCGTACAGGGCCCGGTACAGGGCGATCTGGCGGGGCGTCGAGCTCAGCAGGTCCTCGCCGCGGAGCACGTGCGTGATGCCCATGAGGGCGTCATCCACGGGGTTCACCAGGGTGTAGAGCGGAGCACCGTTGGCGCGCACCACGGCGAAGTCGGGAACCGAGCCTGCCTTGAACGTGATGTCCCCGCGCACCAGGTCCGTGAAGGTGATGTCCTCATCCGGCATGCGCAGGCGCAGGACTGCCTCACGGCCCTCCGCCTTGAACTGGGCGAGCTGCTCCTCGGTCAGGTGGCGGTCGAAGCCGTCGTAGCCGAGCTTCGGGTCGCGGCCTGCAGCCTTGTGCCGGGCTTCGATTTCATCCGGCGTGGAGTACGACTCATAGACGTGTCCGCCCGCCTTCAGCTTGGCGATGACGTCCTGGTAAATATCACCGCGCTGTGACTGGCGGTAGGGCTCATGCGGTCCGCCTACCTCAACCCCTTCGTCCCAGTTGATACCCAGCCACTTCAAGGCGTCCAACAACTGGTGGTAGCTCTCCTCGCTGTCGCGGGCGGCGTCCGTGTCTTCGATGCGGAAGATCAGCTTGCCGCCGGTGTGGCGGGCATAGGCCCAGTTGAAAAGGGCGGTGCGGATCAGGCCGACGTGCGGCGTACCCGTGGGCGAAGGGCAGAAACGGACGCGGACCGGAGTCTCGGCGTTGACGGCAGGGATGGCGCTGGAGGCAGCGTTCGACGCAGAAGCAGTAGTCATAGTGCTTCCAACTTTACCGCTTGGCGTCCGCCTGTTTTTCCCTCCGGAAGCGCCCGACGGAGGCACTCAGGCGAGTGCCTCCGTCGTCGGGCCGTTCGGAAGACCGGCTTGGTCAGCGGCGGACAACGGGGTTGGAGAGGCGGCCCAACCCTTCGATCTCCACCTCGATGCGGTCCCCCTCGGAAACCAGGCCAACGCCCGCCGGCGTGCCGGTCATGATGACGTCGCCGGGAAGCAGCGTGAAGGCGTGGGAAACGATCGAGACGAGTTCGCGAACGCCCCGGATCATCTGCGTGGTGTTGCCATCCTGGCGCAGTTCGCCGTTGAGGCGTGCCTGAATGTCAACGTCGTCGGGATCGAGTTCGGTTTCGATCCAGGGGCCAAGCGGAGCCGACGTGTCGAAGCCCTTGGCGCGTGCCCACTGGAGGTCAGTCTTCTGGACGTCGCGGGCGGTGAGATCGTTGCCGCAGGTGTAGCCAAAGATCACGTCGTCGGCCCGCTCTTCCGGGACGTCCTTGCAGATGCGGCCGATCACGACACACAGCTCGGCTTCGAAGGAAATCTCCTCGGAGAACTCCGGCAGGACGATCGGATCGTTGGGGCCGATCACCGCAGTGTTGGGCTTGAGGAACAGCAACGGGTACTGCGGCACCTCGTTGCCCAGTTCCGCGGCGTGCTCGGCGAAGTTCCTGCCGACCCCGATGACCTTGCTGCGCGGGATGATCGGGGCCAGCAGCCTCACATCCTCAAGCTTGTGCTTGGTGTGGGTGGGCTCGACGCCATTGAAGAACGGGTCGCCGTTGATGACAGTGATTTCCTCACTGCCGGGCTCGCCGTCCACGACGCCGTAAAGGGGATCAGAATCAACTACAAACCGGGCGATACGCATGGGCTCAAGCCTACAGTCCGGCGAGGCGCTTTCAGCCGCGCAGGTAATCCAACTGCGCGGCCACCGACGTTTCAGCCACCCAGCGGACAGAAGGATCGACGTCGGCGTAAACCACGTCGGTGACTTGGGCGATGGTCGCTTGTTGGCCAACGCGGGCCAGGGCGGCGCGGATCTGGTCAAGGCGCTGCTCGCGGTGGTCACGGTACTCGCGGCACTTTTCATCGAGCGCCGGCAACACCGGGCCATGCGCGGGAAGGAGCGTTGCCGGGCCGAGCGCTTCAAGCCGGTCCAGGCTTGCCAGGTAATCGCCCAGCCGCCCATCCGGATAGTCCAGGACGGTGGTTCCGCGGCCCAGGATGGTGTCGCCGGTGAGGACCGATCCTGTGGGGCCATCGGCAGGGAGATGGAAGCATACCGAATCGGAGGTGTGGCCGGGTGTGGCAAGGACGCGGATCTCCACCCCGCCGGCATAAATCACCTCGCCATCCGTGAGCGGCTCCCCTCCGTGGCAGTGCTCCACCATGGCTGCCCGCACGGGAGCTCCCGTCAGCTCGTGGAAACGCGCCGACGCCTCGGTATGGTCTGCGTGGCGGTGCGTAATCAGGACCACGTCCACATGACCCGCCGAAGCCAGCGCGGCCAGGTGCGGCCCATCCTCCGGCCCCGGGTCGACGACAGCCACATGGCCGGATCCCGGGGCGCCGATGACGTAGGAGTTGGTGCCGTCGAGGCTCATCGGGCCGGGGTTCGGGGCCAGCCGGAACCTCGTCAGCTCGCTGCTTTGCTGGAAGTGCGGTCGGGGCTGGGCAGAGGACCCGGTGTGCAGTGCGTCTTCGGAAGTCACTGTCCTATCTTGGCACCCCTCCGACGCTCTCTCACCAAATACCCCCTTCCGCCCGACGCTCTCTCACCAAATACCCCCTTCCGCCCGACGCTCTCTCACCAAATACCCCCTTCCGCCCGACGCTCTCTCACTCAAAAGGCGCGCGTGAGAGAGCGTTCCACGAAACAGGCGACTCGA